>JANXLS010000647.1 GCA_025355035.1 Planctomycetota bacterium
CATATATCGGGTATTGAAACAACCTGTGGTTGCACGAGCGCTGAAATCGCCTTCAAGGAACTGGCCCCGGGCGGTGTCGGGGTCGTGAATGTATATTATCAAGCGGGTTCCGCCACCGAACAAGTCTCCCAGAAATTAACTGTATTTTCGGACGATCCCGCGAGTCCAGCCAAGGTTCTCACAATCAACGCCTTTGTTCAACTGCCCATCCTGGCAGAGCCGAATCTGTTGAACTTCGGGTTCGTATCCAAAGGCACGTTACCAGTCATGCAACTCAAATTGAAACGTGCGGACGGCAAGGCGTTTACAATCAAGAGCGCGGTTTTCAACAGTGCTGTGTTCGAATTCTCGGACCCAGTTCCCAAGATTTCTGCGCAATCGTTCCTGTTGTCTGTCCGAGCTCGCCCACTGGCACCGGAACGCTTGGTCGAGGGCCTGCTCACCATCGTCAGTGACGTGGACGAAGTGCCCGTGCAAGTTCATGTCTTCATGAATGTGGTTGGAGCGATCCGCGCCGTCCCGGGTACGCTTCTGTTTCACACCAATGAACGGGGACGCGAAATCAGCCGTACACTGACTTTCGAAGCCGTCGGCAACACGCCATTTAAAGTCATTTCGGCCAACGTGGCGTCTGGTCCGTTTAAAGCCGGCGCGCCGAAGCTTGGCAGCGACGGGCACTCTTCCATATCCGTGACATTCAACGCACCGCAGGACAAGAAATCAACCGAGTACCAAGGCGAACTGCTGATCGAAACCGACAACGCCGATCAACACCAGATTCATGTGCCACTCACCGGACGTATATTTCAGAAGTAAACAGGAGAATGATCATGGTAAATCCGGGACAGACGGCGCATTCTTTTTTACTACGCTAAACAATGCGCCGTCTTGACCAATGTGATGGGCAAAGTTGCGAAGGAAGTTTTCGCGTAAAAAGTCGGCGGCGTTCAACGTCTGCCGACTTTGAATGCGAGCGCGATTTAATTCTTCCCGCGCTCGCGTTCGACCA
>JANXLS010000677.1 GCA_025355035.1 Planctomycetota bacterium
ATTTCGGCCTGGGTCGAGGCGGACGCGAAGGAAGATATACGAGTGTATCTCTGACTGAGCGTTCAACGAAGAGCCAGGCCGAAAGACGCAAGCAATTCTTCAGTTTATTATTTTACAGGCCCTTACTTGATACGGATCACGAACCGCGTGGAAACGCTGCCATTGGGCGGTAGCGTTAACGTTCCGTGGCCTTCGTTGACGGCGTCGGGCATTCCGGTGAAAGGCGCCAGCGCGATGCCGCCGGATGTTTCTTCGAGCCAGCAATACGAAAATTGATGAACGTCCCAGGACAAGACGATTTCCGACCCGCTTGCTGCAGCGGCAAGGCTGCACGTGCCTTCGGCGAAATCGCTGAGGAAAAATGTTCTCGTTTCGCCGGGAGTGATGCAGCGCGCTGACGAAAGATCCGTGCCATCCACAAGGTTCGGCCAGCGCATGCGCAGCACGGGCTCCTCTTTGGGATCGAAATAGGAGACGATCGGCGCGAGCACACGACAGGACGGTCCAAGAGTCTGCGCATTGAACGCGAACCGCTCCCCCCACAGCACATCGCGCTCGACGGCGGTGAGATTTTCGATCGTGATCGAAATTTCCACCGCGCGTTCACCCGTGACAAGGGTGAACAATTTCGAGAGTCTCAGTGCGCCATCGGATGAAATTGCTGAGAGTGTCCGATCGTTGACGTCGAACGACCGATCGTGGAGCAGGGCGGCCATGCCTGGCGCAATCGCGTAATCGCGGCCGGTGGTTTTGTCCAGTAAACCCGAGATTGTCGCCCCGCGCGCGGGGTCGGTGGTCAAGCGGATCAGATCGTTTTCGAGAATCACGGTTGCGAGTCCTGACTATAAAAAGTGTTCGGAAGCGAACCGTTTTACGCGCAAAACGAGTGTCCGCCAGTTCATTCTTAACGAACATCGCCTCATGGCTGTTTGCCAATTTACGCGAGCTGGTTTTAGTTCAACTCAGAAGGAGTTTTGTAGCAAAGCCCAGGGGTGCGGCGTACCCGCCGCCACCCCGGGTAAACGAGAAGTGGCCTATCAACTCCGAAGGAGTTGCGCGGGGCGTCCGTAAGCCGGCTTTTGTTCTCTTTCGAGGGCGACCATTTATCTAGGCTTGCCGTTGCCGGCAAGCTCAAGCACCCTACCCGCGGATACGCGATCGTCGGCGCGAACAGCGCCTCTCCGCCTATTTGGGCTTGCTCCGGGCCGGGTTTACCCTGCCTTTGGCGTTCGCCGCCAAAGCGGTGGGCTCTTACCCCGCCGTTTCACCCTTACCCGGCTTAATTCAATTCACCAGGCGGTTTGTTTTCTGTGGCACTTTCCCTGAGGTTCGGATCGAACGGCATCCTCCCCCGATGGACGTTATCCATGGCCCTGTTCTGTGGAGGCCGGACTTTCCTCGACGGAGGCTGGAACGTCTCTCCGCCGCGGTCGCCGGACACCCCGCGCATCCACAAGGATAACTCCATTCGAAATCTGCGCAGTGTATTTTTGTACGGGTTATGCTGGAAACTTGAAAAGAATACGTTACAGTGCCCCTTTCTAATTTGAAGCGGTGCATTCGTATGCCACCGTTTTTCCATTTTCAGGTTTGTACGAAAGGCTGCATTACGATGAGATTGCATTGGTTCCGCGAGCACAAACAAATCGTCTACTACGTCATCTGCCCCGCCATCGTGTTGAGCATGTCGATCTTTGGATTCGGTCAATTCGGCAAGGGATCGCTCAGTGCAAAGAGCGGCCCGGCCGTTTCATACACGGCGGGAACGAAGGAAGGGTATTTGTCGCCTTCGGAAGTCATGGCGCAACGCCTTCGCCTCTTCAAATTCGTGCAATACTACGATCCGAAGAACAATTCGCGCGAAGACAATGCGACGACCAACCAGGTCGGCCTGATGGCGGCTGAATTGGAAGTCGCGCGCCAGCGCGGTTTCGCCGTCGGCGATGATGAAATGAAGGAAGTTCTGCGCAACGTTGTGAAGAACAAGATTGCCCAGATCGACAACGACCGTTCCGGTGGAAAAGAAGTTGTTGTCACGAAAGAATTGTACGGCAAGCTTCTTGAACAATTGGACATGACGGCCGGCCAGTTCGAACAACTCATTCACGATTTGATGGTGCGCGAGAAGTTCCACCAGACATTGCAGGATTCGATCGACGTCTCCGATCAACAGATGTTCCTGAAGTATGCCGGCGAAAAAGAATACGTCCGCATCCGCTACAAGAAGTTGGTCAGCGACGACTTCGTGAAAGAAGCCAAGCAGCCGACCGACACAGAAATCAAGGACTTCTACGAGAAGCACCTGACCGAGAAGACGGGCATGGGATACAAAGACGTTTACATGACGCCGGCGACGATGTCAGTGGAAGCGTTGGCGTACAAAGACGACAAGGCCTTCGCGGATATCAAGCCAAGCGCC
>JANXLS010000680.1 GCA_025355035.1 Planctomycetota bacterium
TGCGCTTGGCGGCACATGGCCGATCCACGTCGAAGCCAAGTTTGGCAGTGTCCTTTCCGATGACCGCGATCATCGGCGCGGTCGTGGCACGGGCCTGTTCCTCGAATTTCAGCAGGTCCGTGAAGTTGCGGATGATCCGGCAAACGACATCCGGAATCGCCCACTCGACTTCGCGCCGCCACTTGCGGACGATATGCCCCGGACACATGACAAGAATCCGAAACGGGCGACGGTGCAGCAGCGCCCAGGCCGCCCCGAGCGACATCGGCGACTTGCCACACCCCATTTCGCAGACCATCCAGACCCGCCCTTTCGCTTTCAACCCGGCCAACGCCCCGGCGATCTTCTCGCGCTGGCTCGGGTAAAACGCGAACGTTCGGCCCGTCGCGGTGGAACGGCAGGCTTCGATGGCAGACAGGTCGGGGAGTGGGTCGGCGGGTTTGTGGCGCGGGATCAGAACGGACTCCGCGCCCGCCGCAATCGCCCCGCCGAAGCGGTGAATCAATTCATTGAGATCACGAGCCAATGGCATCGCGCGCTCCTTTCGTATGAGAATGCGCCACCCGCGCCGAACGAACGCGTCGGCGAGGAGGCGTCAGTGAGTTTTTAGGAAGGAAGATTTCAAGCGGCGGAACGGCGGGGGATACCAGCGGTGCGGACGTGCGCGGCGACAAGCGAATCAAAAGTACCTTGGGCGTCTGGCGCGAGAACGAAGGCTCGAAGTTCCCCTGAAATGCCGAACGATTCGCATTCAAGCAAAATCCCGGAGCGATGAATCGCGCCCATCAATCCACCACCCCAACTTTCCAGCGAGGGGCAACTCATTTTCTCCCGCAGCTTCCGCCACAACGTCACATCGTCGGGCGCGAGCACCAAATCGCCAGAACGATCCAACATGGCCACGTGATGAACGTGCCGAGACCATCCCGGCACAGCCAGGCGAACATTCGCCAAGCGCGGCGATTCAGGTGGCTGAATGTCAACGTAATCCCCCGTTTCCCCCGCGCGATAAAATCGGAATTCAACAGCCCCGCGC
>JANXLS010000713.1 GCA_025355035.1 Planctomycetota bacterium
ATTGACGCGGCGGCAAGCAAAGTTGTGAAATCCGAACAGTGCGAAATCACGGATGTCGCGGTTAAAGACGGCGGCCTTTCGTTCAAGCGCTTGGACGCGGCACTACCCTTCTTCCCGGCGGAAGCCAAGCCGATTTTGAAGTGGGCTCCGATTGAAGACGAATTGAATCAGTACATGTTGAAGGTCACGGGCCTCGCGGACGGGAAGTATGAAATCCTCGTCGATTCGAAGAAAGTTGGCGTGCACACGTCAGCCGAATTGGCTGCTGGCGTGAATCTGACGAGCGACGTGCTTTCAGCCGGTCCGATCGCGGATCAAGTCAAAGTCGTATGGCAGGCGGTACAGGACAAGAACCGGTATTACCATGACCGCATCTATCGCGGCATTATCCTTTCATCCGGTGTTCCGGACTGGTTGGAAATGTCGCCAGCCGAAGCGGAAGCGAAGAAGAATGCGGCCATTGAAAAACGCACCGCGAAGATGCCGGAATTGGACGCGGCGGTGAAGAAGGCGCTCGAAATCAAAGCGCACACTTTCGACATCGTTCCGGCCAAGAAATAGCAATCACCTCCGCGACGCTGCGAGAGTATTTTAAATAGGACTGACAAACCGGACGGGCTGCGAGCCGTCCGGTTTCGTGTTCTTGGATTCAAATCGGAATGGGCCCAAGCGTGTCGCGACATTTTCCTGTTTCTCAACCATAATTCCTTTCAATGAGCAATTGCGCGCGTAGAATTGCCGAGGGATTGGTTAGTGAAAATACGCGAGGTTTTTGAATGCGTGAAGGGCGGTTGCGGACTCAGTCTTTTTTTCTGGCGCTGAGTGATGCGCTGATGGTCGTTGCGGCCATGCAATCGGCGTGGTGGTTGCGCTTCGATGTGAACGCATGGCTCGGTGCGAATGGGATGTACCATCCGTTCGAAATCGGATGGACGCCCAAGGGCCAGTACGTCCTAGCCGTCTTCGTCACGCTTCCGCTTTTCTGGCTCATTTTGCGCGAAATGAATCTGTACTCCGAACCGGAAAGCGGTTCTGGCGAATTCTTCCGGATAAGCGCCGCGTCCTTCGTCGCGTGTATTTTGCTGGCTGCGATCAGTTCGTATATCCGCCTGCGCCAGGAAGATCAGCAGTTCCAATATTCGCGTGCGTACTCGCTGCTTTTTTTGCCGCTGAGCGTCGTCTGCATTTTCAGCGGGCGCTTGATTTTTAGGCAAATTCTTCGATGGCTTTCGAAAAACGGCTTCGGCCAGAACCGGATTCTGTTCGTTGGACACAGTCCACTCGCGCTGGATTTGGCTCGGGCTCTGGACTCGATCGGTACGAACCACATCGTCGGCGCGCTCACTTGCAAACAGGGTGCGGACAGCAAGCGCACGGCCGCAGCGGGCGACATCCTGAATTTCGACAGTGTTCGAAAGCGGCGCGTCGAAGAGGCCGATATCAGCGAATTTTCGCTGCCGATTTTAGGCGACGCAACGCATCTCGTTGAGCTTGCTGCGAAGCACAATTGCCACGAAATTGTCGTCGTGCTTCCGGATGCACCGAAGGCCATTTTACGCGGACTGGCCGAGGATTGCTATCGAGCCCATGCGCGCTTTCGGATGGTTCCGGACGTGTACGACATGCTGCTCGATCACATGAACCTGTCGCTGGTCGCCGACATTCCGTTGCTCGGCATGAGAGGTTCCCGGATCGAAGGCTTGAACTATCTGAGCAAGCGACTCTTCGATATTGTTGTTTCGACCCTGCTTCTTTTGTTACTTGTCCCGACAGTTTTTCTCATCACGGCCATTGCAGTCAAGCTGACGGACGGCGGCCCAATGTTCTATTTTCAGGAACGCATCGGCTATCGCCGCCGACGCTTCAAATTCTGGAAATTTCGCTCCATGCGCCAAGGCTCTGATAAAGGCGCCGACGTTCAGGCTCACAAGGATTATCTGAAAAAATACATCGCCGGAGCGGCTGAAGGAGCGAAAGACGCTAGGGGCCAGGTTGTCTTCAAGATCACGCAAGATCCGCGCGTCACGCCGATCGGCCGGTTTATCCGCCAGTTCAGCATAGACGAACTGCCGCAATTGTGGAACGTGCTCAAAGGCGACATGAGCCTCATCGGGCCGCGTCCGCCTGTTGCTTATGAAGTCGAGAACTATCAGCCGATTCACCTCCGCCGCTTCGAAGTTCTGCCCGGCATCTCCGGCCTGTGGCAGGTCTCCGGGCGCAATCGGTTGACCTTCGACGAAATGGTCAAGCTCGATTTGTATTACATCGAAAATTGGTCCCTCGAATTGGATCTGCGAATTCTGTTCAAGACCATTTCAGTCGTCTTGTTTCACAAAGCATATTGATGGATGCAGAAGAGGAAGCCTCAGTTTGCCTTCGTCCACGTCCGGCCTTCCACCGCCGCTTTGGCCTGCTCCAGATGATGGGCATTGTGATCGGCGATTTTCTGCGCGACTTGAGCGAACGTGATCGTCCCGCATTCGGAGTGAATCCCAGTCCGAGCATCGAACGAATCGTCCAATCCCGACGCCAGTTCGATGACGCTGCGGCGAGCCGCTTGAAACTGCATCTTGACGATGTTCATGTCGCGACTGTCGTACAGCAGCGTCTTCTGCCAGCGATCCTGATCGAAGGCAATCAGCGAAGGATTGTCTTCCGCCGCGATCCGCCGCAGTCGATCCAGCAACACCGTTTCAGCGTCGGAAATATGGATCAACATTTCGCGCAGTGTCCATTTTCCCGGCGCGTACGAGCGCAGAAACGCCGCGCGCGGACCGTCGAACAGTTCCAGCGTCTGCTGCATGGTTGTAAAAAGTTCATCGATGAGTTTCTGGCGTTTGGGCATTGTCGGACAAGCCTCATTGGAATCGGTTAAATGTTCGTTGTCGGATAGCTCAAATCGTAGTGAAATTTCATATTCCCCTCAACTGAAAAAAATATCACGGCCCGGCGTCGACGTGGTGCAATGTCCCTCGAATCTCCTGCCGTGAACTGAAAATCTGCGTCGGGGCTCCTGCCCAAAAAGCCACTTCCTGAGCCGCCTGGTAAGCCAATTCCGCGCTGTTGCATTCGCGGCTGAGATGAATTTGAACCAATGCTTTCGGCGCCGGGTGTCCACTCTCCAGCACACGCCGAAAAACGTCCGCAGCCTGGCGATTTGACAGATGTCCGTCCGAACCCATCACGCGTTCAATCAGCGATGGATGCCGCCCGCTTTTGAGCTGCATCGATTCGTCATGATTGAATTCCAGAGCCAGTAAATCGACGCCGTGCATCGCGCTCAAAATCGATTCGTCACATTCGCCGAGATCCGCGAAATACCCAACCCGCGTCGTTCGTCCGTTCTCCGTTTCTGTCTCAATCCGAAAGCCGAATGTCGGCGGGCTGTCGTGCGGCACTTTGACCGGAAGGCATCGAACTGTCTCAGCAATCGTGAACACATCGCCCGCGTACGTTCGGGTCAATCCGAGTCCCCGCAATTGCTTGAAGCTCCCAAAATTTTCAAAACGTCGTGCGTGGTCTTCGTGGCAGATAAATTCGACATTGTGACGCGCACAATATTTCAAGCAGGTCCGCTTGAAATGATCCGCGTGAATATGCGTCAAAACAATCGCATCCAGCGTGTCCCACGAGGCTCCAGTCCCGGTCATGCGAAGAGCCAACTCTTGCGGCGAAAAACCCGCATCGATCAGCACATGTACCCCAGCCGTTTTTAACAGAGCCGCATTGCCTTTCGACCCGGACCCCAACATACAAAAATAGACGCTCATAACTCCTTTTCGCTTTACTCCACTAGTGGTCCGACAACGCTGATTTGATAGGTCTGCTTGCGCTTTTTTGCCCGGCTCTTCGTTGCATGCACAGTCAGAGATTCTCGAATATCTTCCTGTGCATGCGCCTCGATCCGGACAAAAATTCGCGGCGCATACCTATCAAATCAGCATTGCCGAACCACTAGCTTGAATTCTGGAATCTCGAGTAGAAATAAGAACAACGGTACTCCCAACAGTCGCGAAGCCAATTGAAATGTGCAGCACACAAACTTTACGGATTCAACGTCGAAGGCCCTGTACCAAATGTCTTCTCATAATGACCTTTTCCGGCCTTCTTGTACTGGGTAAATCCGGATCGAGCCAACTGTGCGTCGCTCGGTTTATGCACGCGTCCGACGCCATTCAAATTTGGAGCGGTCACGACGCGCTCAATCGCTCCGCCACATTTTGGGCATCCCGTCAGCGCGTCTTCGACCATCCGTTGAATGATCTCGAACGGCTCCGAACACATGTCGCAGGTGCGTGGCTTTTCAGACGAATCGGTCACGGGCCGATAAGTATAGACTGGCATTCTCGGTTCTCCTTGCACAGGCACTACGAAACAGATTTTATAATACTGTCACGTGACGTGTACTGATGATGTAACTGCTTCGTCGGCAATCAAAACTCCAAATCTTCCTTCTGATTGCCTTTCAATGGTACATAACTTGGTACCGCTTTCGGCTCCAAAGGGAACCCATTTGGCGGAGCGAGACACACTTGGAATTCCACCACATGAAATCCACTGTTCGCCGAATTGTACGTGCCAGTCAGTCGCAATTGCTTGACCTTTTGTTTTTCAAAACGAATAACCTGCCAGCTTCGGCACTCCTCTTTCGGATCGGTCTTGTCCGCCAACATCGTCCATTTTGTCGGTTTGTCCGAATCCGAACACTCCAGTTTGTATCGGTAGAATCGGTTTTCTTCGATATCCCACAGTAAAAATCGGACGCAATCAATTTCAACGGCTTCAGCCAATTCAATCTTAAAGCCTTCCTTTCCGCGCCACTGCGTGTACCCATACCCGGTTCCGCCGTCGTAATGCGTCGAATCGCCATCAATCAACAATTCCGGACGCACTCCGCCATTTACTTTTCCACCATGAGCCGAAAGAGCGAAATTATACCCCAACGGAAATCGCGGCTCGGGCACAGAAGGTGCCCCGGGCGCAAGATTTTGCGTTTTTCTCACTTTCGCTGCTAAAGTTGCACTCGGTGTTGTTTTCGGCGACGAAAAATCTGATTCCTCCGTATCTTTATACTGCTGAACGACTTCTAATTCGGCATGTGATCCACTTCGCGAGGCTAGAATGATAAATAGCAACGCGCCAACCAGCACCGCCATGATCCCGGCGACGAGTCCGATTCCAAGCAGATTTGAGGTGCGTTTATCCATGTGAGTGCTTAATTTAAAACAAAAAGCCGATTTGTACGCCCGAAAACTTGACGATTCAAATTTGATGGGGTAGAGTGCATTTAGGGGAGCTGCAATCTATTTTACCTTTATTAACTGCCGGGATTCTACACGAATAGAACACAGCCGTTTTCGAGGATTGATCTTTATGGCAACTGGTACGTTTGTCAAGACCAAAGAACTGACCGCCAACGCCTCCGCTTTGGTCCGTGATGTCTGCTCCACCAACGAACTGTGTTTCATCACTGAAGA
>JANXLS010000739.1 GCA_025355035.1 Planctomycetota bacterium
ATGAAAAATTCGCCATAAACACACGACACCATTCGAATGCTCACTAGCGTGCCCACACACAGCATCATGACGGTGTTCCGGCGCGAGGACTTTCGCCACAATCCCGCCAGACTCATCCCCGCCAATACAAATCCGCCAGCCGCCATTGGCCAAGCAAAAAGGGCTCCCATCGCCGGCCCTGACAGCCATCCAAGGATCGGCGCAGTCACTAACACCAAAAGCGATATAAGCGATTCGCTCAAGACTGGCACGACGCTTCGAAACGCGTTCGCAAGTCGTCCAGGCAGATAAATCAGCAGGTATGCAACGCCCAAAATCTTAATTGGATTCAGTGGCGAGCGGTCTCCGACCTGCATGCGCTCGAACACATAAACACCCCAAATCGTCAGTGCAAGCAACGCCGCAAAGTCGCGAGCTGCGTCCAATGCTGAATAGAATGATGCCGTTTTCTCAGACAACGAGGTATTTTCGGATGACGACATACTGCCGCCTAAATAAATTGCGTTCCATTGAAAAGACAATATAAAACATTGACTATAGTTCCGCGCAAGACAGGTGCAAGATCCATTTTTAAACGTGACACGAGCCTGATTCGAACACTTGAATTCGTATGGCATCGCTCTAAAAATATCGTATAGTCTCGACCGTCATCGTCTCAACATTATTGAATCGGAGGAGTCTGACTTGTCTTCGGAATTATCTCGCAGCATTGATCAACTATGCGAACGCAACAGCCTATTACCCGCCTGCTTTCAAGAAGACATTGTGCGCGAAGAACTTCGTCGCATCGCTGCCGCACGCGCGAAAAATCGAACTGAGCGCCGTCGGGTTTTGGTGATCGGTGGGGCCGGCTACATCGGCAACGTGTTCATCCGCCACCTGTTGAATGCCGGGATCGATGTCGTGAGCACCGACGTTTTAATGTACGAAAACGCGCCGCTTGCCATGACTAGCTGGACCCACTCCGGCTACACCTTTATCAAAGGCGATCTTCGAAAGTCGAACGAAATCGACTCCGCGCTCAACGGCGTCTCCGACGTTGTTCTGCTCGCGAGTCTCGTCGGCGATCCGATCTCGAAAAAATATCCCACGCAGAGCCAGCACATCAACGTCGACGCTACCCAGTCGCTCATTTCCTCTCTGCGCAATCGCGGCCTGAACAAATTCATCTTTGTATCCACATGTTCCAATTACGGACTCCAACCGGACAACACGCCCGCGCACGAAGCATCCGACCTCAAACCGTTGTCTGTTTACGCTCGGAACAAAGTCTCCGTCGAAGAATTCTTGTTGAGCCAGAATTGGGATTTTTCCTACACGATTCTTCGCTTCGCCACCGCGTTCGGATTGTCGCCGCGCATGCGATTCGACCTCACCGTCAGTGAATTCACGCGCGACATGTTCCTCCGCCGCGATCTGCTCGTATATGACGCCGACACGTGGCGCCCGTATTGTCACGTCGAAGATCTTTCGACCGCCATGCTCCGCGTGCTTGATTTCCCAATCGAAACCATCTCGCGCGAAGTCTTCAACACCGGCTGCGACGCAAACAATTTCACCAAGCGCTCCATCGTCGAACTCATTCATCAGCGCATCCCCGACGCGCCGATACGATACAAAGATCACGGTTCCGATCCGCGCAACTACCGCGTGAATTTTGAGAAGATTCGCAACGTCCTGCACTTCATTCCCGCAAAGAGCGTCGCCGACGGAGTCGACGAATTGATTCGCGCGATGCAAAGCGGAGTCTTCGACAACGCTGACGCACATCCGAATTTCTATGGCAACCGATCGATTCCATTGTTCGACACCGAAGCCGTGAAGTAAACGCGATTTGAACACACTTTTGCAAACAGCGTCGGCTCATTTCGATCCAGCGGGAGCCGGCGTGCCGCCAACGATACCCTTTACATCCAAATATCGCCCCGGTTTTCCGCGATTTGCGTGGGCTTGGTTTGCAGGATGTTCGGCGACCCATACGTCTTGGTCGTAGAATTCCGTCACCGCTTGCTGAAAAAACAACGCTCTCGACAATTCCATCGGAGCGAACGAATGAACATCGACGCCGACGTTCAGCATATTTTTCTGAACTTTCCACGAACTGTGAATATGCGCAACCAAGTTGTAGCGATCAGGAACGCTCTGCGTCGGATAATGCGTGATGTAGAGCGGAACGGCGCCCTTTTCGGAATCGACCTGCGTCTCGATACCCCCGCCATCAACCACGATGCGCTCGAAATACGGTGCGAATTGTTCGTCGCTCAGAGCGCGGTCGTGGTTTCCGCGAATCAACGTTTTTCGACCGTTGAATCGTGCCAGATTGGGCAGCAGTTTCAACATCGCGCCAACGTCTTTTTGAAGCGCGATACAATCGCCGTTCATGATGACAGTATCGTTCTCAGATACGACTGCGTTGAAGCGTTCTAAAATATGTTGGGTGTGTTCATCCGTGCTCTTAAAGGAGCGTTGCATCAATTCCAGACGCGTTTCACCCAAATGCCAGTCCGCTGTCACAAACGTTTTCGGAGTCGGTTGCGATAGACTCCGCGCGGCTTCATTCAAAATGCTGCTTAAACTCGCACATGGACTTCGCCCCGTTACGTGCGTATACAGCCAATTGAGATAATTGGCGCATCGGTCAACTTCCGAGCTTCCGACAAAAAATCGTTTACCGCTGCTATGCCATTTTCCGAACTCGAAGTTCGCGTTTAGCGCGGGCGTTCCATTCACGTTCCAGATAACCGCGCACTGCACTGCATTCAACGCAGTGTGCTCCCATTGGAATTGTTCAATCGATGTATTCGGCGAATGCAATTCATCCAGACCGGAGACGACAACGCTGCCGCGAAATCCCAGCGCGTCCAGCGTGCTGAGTGCTTCCGGCGCCCACGTGGCAACGTGTGAACCGCAGAGGAAGAGGCTCGGATTTTTGAGTGTGGCGAGTGGCTCGCCGGAACGAATGATGTTCATGAACCCTCGTTTGTGATGCGTCGCAAAGAGATAACTTAATGAATCGCTATCCGCGCCGTTTGATCTGTCTGACTTGATATTTGGTCACCGTGACGCCCTTCGCTCCACGCCCGCCAACAGTAAGATCCGCGAGGTTAAATTCAAATTCCTTTACGCGCGCCGGGGAACGGCCGCTCAAGACGATCTCGACTTTCTTCGGCATCGATTCTTCGGATTTCGCGACATCGAAGAATAGCACCTGTGAGCCTTCGCTGGCGGCCAGGTCGTACAACTTTTCACGCGTCACGCCGCCGACCTGGAAGCGCTTCGCGAACGCGCGCCCGCTCTCCTTGTCCTGATAAATCATCGTGTAGAACGAGGTGTCGCCATCCTTCGGCAGAATCGCGATGTGCTGAATGTTCGGACCCATGAAGACCTTGTCGGCCACGCGCGCAACCTTCATCGTCGCATTTTCCATGAAGCAAATCACGTCGTCGAGGATCGTGCATTCCGTGACGAATTCGTCCTTGCGCCAGTTCAAACCGATGAAGCCTTCTTCGCGATTCACGTACAGCCGCTGATTCGCCGAGACGACCGACGCCGCGCTGATCTGCTCGATTTCGTCATACGTCGTTCGGCGCTTATGCCCCTTGCCATATTTTTCCTGGAGCATCTCAAACCATTGGATCGCGTACGCCGTCAAATTTTTCAGGTTGGCCTTGACGGTTTTGATCTCCGCTTCAATTTTCTTCATCGCCTCGTCGGCCTGGAATCGATTGTAGGCTGAGATGCGCTTGATTTTGATCTCGGTCAACCGAACGATATCCTCGGCCGTCACCGGGCGTCGAAGCGTCTTGATGAACGGCTTCAATCCGTCGCGAATCTCTTTTAAGACCTCTTCCCAGGTCGTGGATTTTTCGATGCGGCGATAGATTCGCTCTTCAATAAAAATGCGTTCCAACGAATCCCAATGCCATTGCTGCTCGAGTTCTTCAAGCCGGATCTCCAACTCGCGCTTCAGCAAGTTGACCGTGTTCCCCGCGCTGCGCCGCAAGATTTCCGAGACACTCAGGAATTGAGGTTTGTCGTCCTGAATCACGCATGCGGCGGGCGAAATGGAGACTTGGCAATCGGTGAAAACGTAGAGCTGCTGTACGATCTGATCCGCGTCAGCGCCTTGGGGCAAATGAACGAGAATCTCAACTGCGTCAGCCGTGTTGTCATCCACGTGTCTGACTTTGATCTTGCCCTTGGCGTTCGCGGCAAGAATCGATTCGATCAGCGATGCCGTCGTCGTTCCGTACGGCAATTCGGTGATCGCGAGAACATACTTTCCGCGCGTCTCGATCTTCGCCCGAAGCTTCACTTTTCCGCCGCGTTCACCGTCTTTGTATTCCGAGAAATCAGCGACACCGCCCGTCGGAAAATCCGGAAAGATTCGGAAGCGCTTGCCTTGCAGATGATTGATCGATGCCCTGCACAGATCGTTGAAATTGTGCGGCAGAATCTTGGTCGCCAAACCCACCGCGATGCCGTCCGCGCCTTCCGCGAGCACCAACGGAAACTTCACCGGCAGCGTAACCGGCTCGCGATTGCGCCCGTCGTAACTCTGCTGCCAGACGGTCGTCTTAGGATTGAAAACAGCATCGCGCGCGAACGGCGTCAGACGCGCTTCGATGTAGCGCGGGGCCGCCGCTTCGTCCCCCGTGTGAATGTTCCCGAAGTTCCCCTGCTTCTCGATCAACAAACCGCGCTGAGCGATGTTGACGAGTGCGGCACCAATCGATGCATCGCCGTGCGGATGATACTTCATTGCGTCGCCGACGATGTTCGCGACTTTGTTGAAACGCCCGTCGTCCATTTGGCGCATCGTGTGCAAAATGCGCCGCTGCACCGGCTTCAAGCCATCTTCAATATGCGGCACCGCGCGATCAAGGATCACGTAACTGGCGTAATCGAGAAACCACGTGCGATAGCTCTGAGCTAGCGGGCCTTCGGACGAACTGCCAGTCGGCCCCTTCAATTCGCCGCCACCCGTCTGCGGCTCCCCGGTTGCCGCGGGCAAAAGTCCGCTATTCGACGGTGGCTTAGGCGTGTCCGTATTGGACTCGTCCGTCAACGGAAGTTCCAATTGCTCGGATGGATTCGGAGTTTTTCGTTTTGCCATTGCTAGAATGCAGCCATTTTCGAAGTCTTATATCCAAAAGAACGACCGTTCCGGGCCGTCCGTTTCACAACGATGTTCAAACAAAAACCGCATTACGCAACAATCAGATCTTTCACGATCCGCAGGTTGTCGATGATGAAATCCTGTCGCTGGGGCGTGTTTTTGCCCATGAAAAACGACAGCAGTTCGGTACTGTTCGACAATTTTGCCAGCGACAACGGCTCGAGACGGATGTTTTCGCCGATGAAATCCTTGAATTCCCCGGGCGAAATCTCCCCGAGACCTTTGAAACGCGTCACTTCCGCATTCGCTCCAAATTTCGCCATCGCCGCCTGCTTCTCGGTTTCCGAATAGCAGTAGATCGTCTCGCGTTTGTTGCGCACGCGGAACAGCGGCGTATCCAAAATGAAGACGTGGCCGTTGATGATCAACTCCGGAAAGAATTGCAGGAAAAACGAAATCAGCAGCAGCCGAATGTGCATGCCGTCAACGTCGGCATCGGTCGCAATGATGACCTTGTTGTAGCGCAGCCCTTCGAGTCCCTCTTCGATGTTCAGGGCGCTCTGAAGAAGGTGAAATTCTTCGTTCTCATAGATGACTTTTTTCGTCAGGCCAAACGTATTGAGCGGCTTGCCCTTTAGCGCGAACACAGCTTGCGTCTGAACGTCGCGACTCGACGTCAGCGATCCGGCTGCGGAATTTCCTTCGACGATGAAGATCGAACTCTCTTCGCCTCGTTCGTTTTTTGTATCCAAATGAATGCGGCAATCGCGCAGCTTCTTGTTGTGGAGCGACGCCTTTTTTGCCCGCTCGCGCGCGAGATTGCGAATGCCCGCAAGCTCTTTCCGTTCGTGCTCGCTCTCCTCGATCTTCTGTTTGATGGCTTCAGCTGTTTCGGGATTTTTGTGCAGCCAATTGTCGACTTGTTGAAGCAAAAAATCGCCGATGAATTTTCGGATCGACGGACCGTTCGGACCGATATCGTTCGACCCCAGTTTCGTCTTTGTCTGCGATTCAAACACCGGCTCGATCACGCGCACTGAAATCGCCGCGACGATCGATTGCCGAATGTCCGCCGCGTCGTATTCCTTTTTATAAAAATTGCGCACCGCTGCAACGAGCCCTTCGCGAAACGCCGCCAGATGCGTTCCGCCCATCGTCGTGTGCTGGCCGTTGACGAACGAATAATACTCTTCGCCGTACGTCGTGGTATGAGTCATCGCCAATTCGATGTCCTCTGCCTCCACGTGAATAATCGGATACAACGCCTCACCCGTCAGCTTTTTTTTGAGTAAATCCTCAAGCCCGTTTTCGGATTGAAACGCCTTGCCGTTGAAGTTGAGCACCAGGCCGCGATTGAGATACGCGTAGTTCCATAGCATTTCCTCAATGAACTCGAGGCGGAATTTAAAATCCTTGCCAAAGAGTACTTCGTCCGGCGTGAATTCAATGATCGTGCCATTCTTTTCGCTCGAAGGTGCGGCAATGACCTTCGATTCTTTCTTTAACTTCCCTTGAGCGAATTCAACCGACTTCATTTGCCCGTCGCGAAAAGCTTGTGCGCGATATTCTGCGGAGAGCGCGTTGACCGCCTTCTGTCCAACTCCGTTCAAACCGACGGCCTTCTTGAACGTCTCGCTGTCGTATTTCGCGCCCGTGTTGATGACCGACACGCATTCCAATAATTTGCCGAGTGGAATTCCACGGCCATAATCGCGCACACGAACCGTGCGGCCCGTCGTTTCGATATCGATCTTTTTTCCGAACCCCATCGTGAATTCGTCGATCGAATTGTCGATGGATTCCTTGATCAAAACATAGACGCCGTCCTCAGCGTGCGCGCCGTTGCCCAACCGGCCGATGTACATTCCCGGTCGCAACCGAATATGCTCGGTTGACGAAAGCGTTTTGATACTCGCTTCGGTGTACGCTTTCCCTTCAGTTTTCACAAAATTTCTCCCGCCGTTGCGTTCAATCGTTTCAATTCCCAAATTCAGGACCATCTGAGCAGCCATAGCGCAGCCCTCATCGCACCCACTCCCCCGGTTTTCGTCGCGTGGTCCATTAATCGGCATTCCTTAACATGACTGAAGACAAAATGGGGCGATAATGTTTATTTATTTCGCACTCCGACTTCGCGTGGGGTTCTCATGAACGCTAGACGTCCATACATCATCGCGGCGTCACTTCTTTTCCTCTTTGCATGCGCAATTTATTTGAACGGAGAAATCAACAATCATGCGGAGGCCGGCTGGCTCGATCATCCGGCTTTGATTCCACCCGACGGGCGAAGTCATCGCGGTGGTAAGATAGTGGCGGCGAATATTCGCGATCCACGAATACTCGCAGACTTAAGCCGCCGTTTTCGAGACACT
>JANXLS010000759.1 GCA_025355035.1 Planctomycetota bacterium
CCAGCTCCGGCGGCGATCCCATGCTGGGCACCGGCAGTTCAATGTATCCATTGCGACCGGCCTGAGCGAAACAAGCCAGCCAATCCCGCCGCCAAGCCCGTTTCGCCGCGTTGATGTCAGCCTCTTCCGCCAATCGCCACAACGCTTGCCGCGCCCCCGGATGAACTTTCCCGGAGAGTATCGGCAGCACCTGATTCCGAATCGCGTTGCGCGGGATGTCGTTGTCGAAATTCGTCTGGTCCGTGCGATATTCCTGTTTCTTCTGCTTCAAATAATCGAGCACTTCAAACCGCGTGCATCCCAGCATCGGGCGGACGACAAGGATCTCGTGGTCGGCGCGTTTTTCAGTCGGATCGCTGATCAAACCCATCGGCCCCCAGTCGATTTTGTCCGAAACCTCCGGCTCTTCTTCGAGGCGCAACGGACCCGTCCATCCGATCCCGCGCAAGCCCTCCGAACCGGTCCCGCGACAGATTCGATAAAGTACCGTTTCGATGCGATCATCGGCGTGGTGCGCGACAGCGACACAGTCGGATTGCGTTCGCAACGCGGCTGCAGCCAGATAGGAGCGGCGGATGATCCGCGCAGTCTCTTCGAGTGAGCGTTTCAGAAATCGGCTCAATTCCGGCGCGTTGGCGTGAGCAGCGATCAACTCCACATCCAACGTTTTGCACAGTTCGCGCGAAAACGCTTCGTCTTCGTCCGCGTCTTTTCCGCGAATCCCGTGATTCAAATGCGCGGCGATGATCTTGAATTTCAAATCGCGCTTCTTCGACAGTTCGACCATGCAATGCAGCAACGCCACCGAATCCGGCCCGCCCGATAACGCGACGAGAACGCGCCCGCCCGGAGCGATCAACTTGCGTTCACGAATGGCATTGGCAACGAGCAAGGGAAGACGCATTTAAACTCAATCCTGACTTTTTGAATCCTGTTTAATCGCAGATGGCTGAAGTTGGACGAAACTTTTCTCAGATAAATAATGAATCAAAATCATCTGCGTTGCATCGAGGCGTTCTTTCAACTGACCTACGCTTTGAAAAATGCGCCTTCTAAAAAGTTCTTGAGCAACTGTTCGCCGTCTTGCGTCAGGAAACTTTCCGGATGGAATTGAACGCCTTCCAATGGCCATTCCGTATGCCGAATGCCCATGACCTCATCCTGGTCTTCCGTTCGAGAAACGACTTTCAGGAACGGCGGCAGCGTTTCTTCGCGGACGATCAGCGAGTGGTAGCGCGTCGCTTCGAAGGGTAGGGGCATGTTTTCGTAAAGCCCCAAGCCGTCGTGTTTCACCCGCGATGTTTTGCCATGCATCAATCGGTCCGCGCGATTTACTGTCGCTCCAAATGCCGCTGCGATAGATTGGTGGCCAAGGCAGACGCCAAGTATCGGGACTTTCCCAGCGAATTCGAGGATCGTCGCGACGGAGATGCCGGCCTCCTTGGGCGT
>JANXLS010000773.1 GCA_025355035.1 Planctomycetota bacterium
TGAATGACTGATTGTAAAGCCCAGAGACTGTCGCCTAAATCCAGTTGTCCGCTACTTATGCCAGTAACCCATTCATTGGTAGTCGTTGTAACATCCCACGCATAACCAAAATAATCCACAATACTTAAAGTAATAAGAAGACTCTCTAGCGCAGAAACAGAGTTTGCGCTACTATCTGAACTTCGATTCTTGCCAGATGAATCTAACTTTATCAGGTCAAGAAGAGAATTTTCAATTCCAGTCGTTGTTCCTGTAAAATCTAGCATCTGTAAATTTTCTCCAAGTTTATCAACTAGAATCGCAGTGGAATCTTTCGTTGTTGGGGTAGTAGGAGGTAAAATAAGCTGTCGAATATTTGTATATAAATCAATGATCACTGTATTCAATTCGGCAGAATTAATCACTACAGGAGTAGAATAACTAGTGCTATAAACTGAAGAATAGGTGCTTCCGCCGACGGTAAAATAATCTTCATAGTTTACCATTAGCCGCTTTATCGTTGTTTCGGATGTTACCTGTGATGAAGGACCGGATCTTTTGAAAAGCATTTCCCCAAATCCGTAAATAGTTCCAATCAAACCATTTTTTAATTTCTTATCTGCACTAACAGTTGGATCCAAGAATGCGTTAGTCGCACTCTCTATGGCTGCTCTAATGATTGAATTTGACCTAATTCCTTTGACGGCTACATCTTGGTAATCCTCCATTGTTTTTTTCGAATCAGCATTACCGAGAGTATCCGCAAAACTAGTTACTTGATTACTTATTGTCAAAGAGCTTTTAGTAGTATATTCCTGAAGCAGGTAAGAGGTAGTAATCGGTATTACATTTCGAATAACTGGTTGGCTATAATTACGAATTCGTTCAAGTAGTGGCTGAAGATTATTATACGTAGTTGGATTATTTCTTTGAATACGAGAGATCATATTCGAAGTTTGCGCTAGGAGTGCTTGGAGTTCTGTGCGGGTATTCAACATAATACTTTGCATAAGCCTGAGTCCGCCCAGAACATCTTCCCTAGCAGACAAGCGCAGAGAATTATCCAGCCTTGTATTAAAGTCGTCGACCTTCATACTTTTAAAAGGTTGTTTGAGAGCGGGATAAGGATCTAACAAAGTGAATAGAGTCAGCCCGCTACTAGCCTGGAACCCATCTGGAAAAAGATTATAGTCAGATAGCTTCTTAGAATTTTTTTGGCATCGACGAACATGACGACGTCCGTTGCGCAGGCGTTTGAAATGCGCCGGGGCGTTTGCCAGGATTTTGCGCACATCCAAATCGCGTGTCTGCGTTCGCTGGGATTGGCCGCGCGCTACGTCAGCGGCTATCTGTTGACGATGCCACCGCCCGGAAAAGAACGACTCGTTGGCGCCGATGCGTCCCACGCCTGGCTCTCGCTGTACTGTCCCGGATTTGGCTGGATTGATCTTGACCCAACGAACAACGTCATCCCCTCGGACAAACACGTTCTGGTCGCCTGGGGGCGGGACTATGCCGACGTCAGCCCTGTCAGGGGAGTAATTCTCGGCGGCGGCCATCACTCGATCCATGTCTCGGTGGACGTAGCGCCTATTTAGAGCGGTTTTCAAATGTCTGAAGACAAATCTGCTTGCGGCGGGCTGCGCGGTACGTCGTCAGACTCGCTTAACGTAGTCTCCAAATACGTTTCGCTCGTCTTCCTCGTCCCGCTTGCCCGGCGCGGCGCATCTTTGTCTCCATCCATTTGAAAAACGCTCTAGTTCAAAGTTAACGGCGAGTGCTGAGGGCCGAGTGCCGAAACTTTGAACTTTGAACTGTTTTTATCAGCCGAAGGAATGCAGTTCCTCGGGCATTGAATTCAGCGTGCCGGCAATGCGTTTGAGATGACGGCAGGCGAGGACGATTTCGACGATGGCTTCGGCGTCGGTTTTTTCTGCGGAAATGCTCGACATGATCCGATTCTGAATGGCGAGGATCGACACTTGAATGCCGGCGAAGAGTTTTGTCTGCTGAGCAGACAACATTTTCAGATCTTCTTCCGCCTGGTTGCGCTGCCACAGGTGACGCACGATTTCGTGCATGGACAGAATGTCGGCCATTACGCCGGTCATGTCCTGGCAGATGCCTTTGAAGGTGGATTTTCGCAAAATCACAATACGCTTGTTGAGCGATTCGGCGATCTCCTGAATGCGTTCGTAGTCGTGACCGACGCGGAGGGCGCCCATGGCGTACTTTAAATCGCTGGCGAACGGGTGTTCCTTTGCCAGCAGCATGAGACAATTTTCGCGAGCTGCTTTTGCGAGAGGATCGAGGTTCTTGAGCGGAACGTCGGCAGCCGATTCGTCGCAGGTCAGCTTATGCAGCACACCGCGCAAATTATCATCCATCGCCGCAGAAAGTTCGTCCAACGAGCGGCGCATTTTGTCGAGCCGTGTTTCAAGAATATTGTTCACTGTTGCATTTCTCCGTGACGCGTCAAAATCAAGTGTGATTATTACATCGTTTGGGAACAAATTGAAAGTGAGTAGTTGTTGAAGCGTTGATAACTCGCATCTTTTTCATAGGTGGAAAGAGTTATTTTAAGAATGTGTGAGCAACCTTGCTTTGTGCGCCTCGCGCGGTTCCAATACGCAGTCGAAGGTAAACGGTACTCGTTTCATGTATTGTGCAAGCAATGGATTGAGCGTTTAACCCCTTATCGAGGATGGAACGCATGACGAAGAAAAAAATATTGGTGATCGAAGACGAAGTGGACATCCGCAATCTGATTCGGCACAATTTGACGCGCGAAGGCTATGACGTTGGCGTTGCCGAAAACGGCGAGGAAGGTCTGCGGCTTGCGCGCAAGGACAACTATGACATGGCGATCCTTGACCTCATGCTGCCCAACATGAACGGCCTTGATGTATGCCGCGCCATTCGGGCTGACGAAAAGCTCCGCAGCACCGGAATTCTGATTGTCACGGCGAAGGATGACGAAGCCGATATCGTGACCGGTCTTGAATTGGGAGCCGACGACTACCTCGTCAAACCCTTCAGCGTGCGCGTTCTGACCGCGCGGGTCCGCGCCGTGTTGCGTCGCCTCGAGGGACTGCCCGCACATGAAGACGACAAACCGATTATGGCCGGGCCGTTAAAGATCGATGTTCGCCGCCACGAAATTCATGTCAGCGGCAAGAAAGTGGATCTCACACTTGCCGAGTTCCGCATCCTCGAAAATCTGGCGAAACAGACCGGGCGCGTTTTGACACGCAACCAATTGCTCGACATCGCGCTGGGGCAGGACCACTTTGTACTGGACCGGACCATTGACGTGCACGTGAGCGCCCTTCGCCGAAAACTGGGCGATGCCGCCGAATACCTTGAAACAGTTCGCGGTGTAGGCTACAGGCTTAAGGAAAAGATTTAACAGCATTTGTCATGCGTGATTTGACATGTGGTATTTGTCATTTTCTTAAAAAGGCTTGCGTTGCTTTTGAAATGAAAACTGGCAATGAGTTGTCGCATGGCGGGTATGTCAATCTGAACTTTAAAACGCACTCGAAAGAAAAATGCCTTCCTCTTTACCCAGCGACGATAACTCACTTCAATTGAGCGGCAAACGCCTGGCGATCGGCGCATTCGCTGCGTTTTTGCTGGCCGCTGCGCTGACGATCTACGCACTCGTCGCCAGCATGAATGTGGGAGCGAGCGGAACGGTTTGGATCGCGATGTTGCTGGGCGAAGTTGTGCTGGGCGGCGTTTGTGTCTGGGCGGTCCTCTGGGTCGGGCAGGCGCAGCGTTCGTTTGATGCGGCGCAGACTGCCGCGCGGCAACTCTTAAAAGATCACGACGCGGCGCCATCGACCGCGTCCACGCCGGAACAATGGATTGCGCGTGTCGGGGAGGTTTGGGCGGCGAGCAGCGCGAGCTTGCACAACGAACGCGACGGATTCAAATCGATTCTCGCGGCAATGACCGAGGGCATTCTGGTCGTGGATTCCAGCCGATGCGTCTTGTTTTCAAATCCCGCCGCGCGAAAGATTCTGGGAATTGCCGATGACAGTTTGCTGGCACAATCACTCCTGCAATTGACGCAACAGGCAGAACTGCTCGCCAACATCGACATGTCAATCGTGGCGATGCAAGCGTGCAGTTTCGAATTCAATCTATCCGACAAACCGGGCGGCCAGAAGCGTTACATCCAGGCGCATTGCGCACCGTACAAAAACGAGCGGCAGTCGCTCTCCGGGGCCGTCGCCGTGCTGCACGACATCACGGAGTTGCGACGCCTTGAACGGATGCGCAGCGAGTTCGTCTCGAACGTTTCGCACGAGCTGCGCACGCCTCTTACTTCGCTGATCGGCTACCTTGAGACGCTCGAATTGTCTGGATTCGCCGACCCGCAGGAATCGCGCGAGTTCCTCGGTATTTGTGTGCGACAGGCCGAGAACCTCAATCGCATCGTCGAAGATTTGCTGCGACTCTCGCGGCTGGAAAACCCGCAAAGCGAAATCGCCGACGCCCAAGTCTCGTTGAATGAAGTGGTCCGTTCGGCTGTGGAGCAAAGTTCCGTCTCTGCGGCTAAACGCGGCATCCAGCTGACCTGCGAAGCGCCGGACGTCGACGCGCGAATCACGGGCGATCGCGGACTGCTCGTCCAGGCCGTCGGGAACTTGATCGAAAATGCGATTCATTACAACCGCGAACACGGTAGCGTTGTGGTCAAGCTATCGATGGCGAAAAAAATAAACGGCTTCGCTCATGACACCGTGGAATGCAGCGACGACGATTTTGAATGGCAGATCGCAGTCAGCGACACGGGAATCGGAATTCCGCAGGGCGCCTTGCAGCGCGTCTTCGAACGTTTCTACCGGGTCGATAAAGCGCGCTCACGCAGCCAGGGCGGCACGGGCCTGGGGCTCGCAATTGTCAAACATATCGCCCTCGCGCACGGAGCGAGCGTCCACGTCGAATCCGAAGTTGGCAAAGGCACGACCTTCTTGATCCGACTCAAGCCCCGAAAAGCGCGGACGGAGCGCTCGGACACGAACACATGATGGCGAAGAAATAGCGGCGGTCATGCAGCCTTCGATTCGTCGTATCGCAGCTTTCGATTTCGCTTCTGGGTCAATTGAATAGGGCTTGATCATGAAAGAGGAATTCAGCGTGAAACATTGCATCATCATTGCTCTCCTGGTGGCGATTTTGGGTACTCAAGTGGCGCGGTATTTTTACAAATACACGCCGCCGCCACCGCCGTCCTGGCGGGCTGAAGTGAAGGCGAAGCTTCCGGCGTTCGGACATCGCAATTGGATTGTCGTCGCGGATTCGGCGTATCCGTCGCAGAGTCGCGAGGGCATCACGACGATTGCCACTGGGCAGGGGCAGATCGAGACGCTGAAGGACGTTTTGCAACTCATCCGCGAATGCAAGCACGTCAAGCCGATCGTTTACGAGGACAAGGAATTGGAGTTTGTAGCGGAAGAAGACGCCAAGGGCGTGCTGGGATATCGCGCGGAATTGAAGACTGTTTTGAGGGACTCGCCGGTTGAGACGGAAGCGCATGAAAATATCATCGCGAAACTGGATGAAGCGGCGAAGACATTCAACGTGATCATTTTGAAAACGGATATGACGATTCCGTACACGAGCGTGTTCATCCAACTCGATTGCGGGTATTGGGACGATGAAAAACAGGCGCGGTTGAAAAAGACGATGCTGCAGAAAAAATAGCTGGCACGCACGTCGCGATTATTTGTTGCCGTCGAAGGGACGGTTTGCTGAGAGGATGATGGTCGCTGCGAAAATGTCGGCGGTGCCTTCGGATTCGAGCGTCACGGATTCGAGCGTTCGGGTGGTGTCGAGTTTGACGACTTGGGCGAACAATTGCACGCGTCCGGCTATCATCGATTTATGGACGAAAGTCTCCTTGGCTTCGTCGCGTCTGCTCCAATCTTGAACGCGCAGCTCGTCGGTCACTTCGTCGCCGGTGTCATAGTGTAATCTCGCCAGAACGGTGACGTTGCCTTTTGGCGAGCCGTGCAGCACTGCGAGGCGTCCGTATTTTCCGCGCTGGTTCGGCGGGATTGCGATCGTGACCGGGGTGCCTTTTTGCAATTGAATGGCGTTGGGCGCATCGGGCTGAGCGAACAGCAGGTACGCGCGCGGGACGACCGAAGGAACGGGGACGCGGCCATCGGCGGGGATGCCGTCGTCGTCGTGATTTTCGCGTTTCCAATTTGCGCCGATCGTTTCATTGAAGGCGCTCGACAGATTCAATTGGAAATGATCTTTAGGCTTTGGAACATCGATGCTCGTCGGCTCGATGGGCGGCGATTCGACGGGCGCAACAATCTCCGGCGGCTTGGGTTCAACAATAGGTGGGGTAGGCACGGCGAGCGTCGGTTGAGCAGCGGACCGCGTCAGGATCGCCATTATTTTCGACGCAATGCCACCGAGAAAAAAAATGGCGATGAGAACCGCGGCGATCAATGCGAAGAAGATTCCTGTCGATTGGGCGGAACCGCGCCGGGGGATGAACATGCTTGAAATACTCCTGGATGGCGCTGGCACTGAATTACAATTCGCTTTTACCCCTCACCTCGCGTGCCCCGACCGGCGACGCTGGCCGCAGCCCTCTCCCTCGCTAGGAGAGGGGCACGAAGCATCGATTACTTCGTCAGCGTGAATTCCGGGAGCTTGACGATCTTGCCGCCGGCGAGAGCGGATTCGTGGGCGCAGAGCCCGACGCAGGTCCAGTTCGCGGATTGCACGGCGTTCGGATACGGCTCGCGGCCGGAGACCAGCGCGTCGACAAATTCGTGAACCAGATGCGGATGCGAACCGCCGTGGCCCGCGCCCTGCGTGAAGGACAAGTGCGTCTTTTCTTCGATGTCGTACACCCCGCGCGTCGTAAACGGACGGATTTCTTTCGGCAGGCGCTTGGCGTAGTCGGGTACCTTGACGTGCTTGGGGATTTGGTGCTCCTTCTTTTTTGCGGTGTGGATGACGGGTTCTTCGCCTTCGATCAACTGCCATTCGAACGACTTCTTCGAGCCATAGACGTCGATGCTTTCGCGGTACTGGCGCGCGGTGTCGAAGAGCGAACGGATGATGCGGGCGCTCAAGTCGGAGTTCTTGAATTTGATGTGACAGCTTTCGACGGCGAAGGGCGAGTTGTACTTCGCTATCAGTTCTTCGCGAATGGTGCCCGATCCGAAGCACGAGACGTATTCGGCTTGCGCGCCAGTGAGCGCGGCGACGGGGCCTACGCAGTGCGTCGCGTACCACATCGGCGGGAGGCCCGGCCAGTAGTTGGGCCAGCCGTCCATGTCCTGCTGATGCGACGCTTGGATGAACTGGACTTTGCCGAGTTCGCCTTTGTCGTACATTTCTTTGACGAACAAATACTCGCGCGCGTAGACGACCGTTTCGGCCATCATGTAGCGCAGTCCCGTCTTCTTGACGAGCTCGACGATCTTCTTGCAGTCGGCGATGTTGGTGGCCATCGGAACGGTGCACATGACATGCTTGCCGGCCTTCAACGCGGCGATGGACATGGGGCCGTGATCGGGGATCGGCGTGTTGATGTGGACGAAATCAACGGCGGGATCTTTGAGCACGTCTTCAAAATGTTCGTAGCGCTTTTCGATTTTGAACGCGTCGCCAATCTGCTGCAATTTTTTCGGATTGCGTTGGCAGATCGCGTACATGTTTGCGTTGGGATGGCGCTGATAGATCGGAATGAATTCGGCTCCGAATCCCAATCCGATGACTGCGACGTTGACTTTCTTGTTGGACATCGTGGTCTCCTTAAAAGAGGGCGAGTGCTGGGTGCTGATTGCTGAGTGCTAAGTAATGAGCTGAAGAGTGCTGATGCTCAGGACTTAGCACTCAGCACTCGGAACTTTTTTTATTCCGCCGGTTCCACCGTCACCGCCATGACGACCGGCGCCGTATGATCGGGTCCTTTGACCAATACGATCTGTTTGATCTTCGCGTCCGGGCGCTGCGGCTTCACTGAGAAATAACGGATCTGCTGGCCGCGCAGTTTGAACGCGTTCTTTGATCCCGGCACGTCAAAATGCCCGATGTAATCGGCAAATTGTTCGCCGTCCTTCAACGGAATATCTTCTGTTTTTCCGTCGTCGTAATCGAGGCGGACGATCATGCTGACGGTGCCGCCTTTTCCTTCGCGCTGGGCGCCCCAGCCGCTGACACCGCTTAAGAAATGGATCGCTTTTGCCGCGGTGTTGCAGGGCAACGTGACCGACTTCGGCAGCACGGAAACGAGCGGCGTGTGCGGCGAATTTAGCATCACAGCGTTGGGGAATTTGCTACCTTGTGGATCGACCAGATTGAACGGGACACCTTCGAATGTCTTGGGTTTCCAGTCCGGAAAGATCAGGCGTTCAGCGTCGTTGTCGCGGTTCGTGAACATGCCTTTTGTCGTCACGGTCGTCGCGACTTTGCGCAGGTCGAGCGGAAGGTACTTGCCTTTCTGGGTCAGGAATTCCAATAGGTCCGCGAACGATTCTGCGGGGATCTGTTTTTCAAAACCTTCGGGCATCAGCGATTTCGGCGACGTCTCCATCTTCTTGATATCTTCGCGCTGGATCGGATGCGTCTTGCCTTCAGCGTCGAGCAGTTCGACAGTCGTTTTGCTTTCAGACGCGAGCAGTCCGTTGTAGACGAGGCCTTCGGTCGTCGAGACTTTGTAGAGCCGGAAGTTGCCTTCGACGCTGCGGCTGGGATCGAGGATGTCGATGATCAGTTCGGCCTTCGGCTTCGTCGCCATGCCGCTCAGGTCGGGGCCGATCTTCGCGCCTTCGCCGTTGTGGGTGTGGCACTTGATGCAGTTTGTTTTGAAGATTTCCTTACCCTTCGCCGCGTCTCCTTTGGCGAGCGCTTTCGGCGAGTAGTCGTCGATGACTTTTTGACGATCCGCGTCGGGCATACCGCCGCCGCTGGCGAGGAGTTTCTTCGCGCGCGCGGCGAGTTCTTTGTTGGGATGAGCGACGAGCGCTTGTTTCTGATCGAGCGACAAATCGCTCAATTGCGCTTTGCCGTTTTCGATCGCGGAGATCAACGCCAGCGTCCAGTTTGCTTTTTCCATCAACACGGAGAGCGCGACATTCATCGACGAAGGCGGGAGCGACTTCAATCCGCCGGCGACGATTTCGCCGCCTGAGGGTGCTTCGCTCAGTCGGATTGCTTCGAGGATTCCGGCGTTGAACTCCGGCGACGTGCGCGGTGTGATTAGCGCGAAGAGATCGCGGACGGAATCGGCGTCGGTCTTGCGCAGCCCGATCAATTGTGTCGCGACTTCGATGCGCTCGGCGTCGGAGCCTTTGCCGCTCTTCAGCGATTCGAGCAGGCCCTTCGCGATTTCCGCGCTGTGCTTTTCCATCTCCGTGCTGCCCCAGCGCGATGCAAGCGTGGAGAGGAAACCTTTCGATCCCGGTGTGGCTTTCAGCATGGTTTCGGCAAGCATTTTTTCGAACGCTTCATCGACTTTGATCTTCCCGTCTTTCGGCCAGCCCTTCGCGATGCCGGCGAAAATGGATTCCTGAATTTTCGGGTTCGCATTGGCTATAACGGGGAGCAGGGTGCTGAGGGTTTCCGGTTTGCCGCGTGCGTAGTGTTCGGAGACGCGAGCGACGAGATCCATCGCGCGTTTCTCGAT
>JANXLS010000780.1 GCA_025355035.1 Planctomycetota bacterium
GGACCGTTGATTTCAACGACCGGGACCGAACAGGTGTCCTTGTCATTTTACGGCTTGTGGGTGATCGAATCATCCATCATTGCCAGCATGGCGTTGAGCACGCCCAACAGCGAACGATCCCCACGGTTGAGAATGGATTCGAGCCGACCGCGCGCCTGATCGCGAAGGAAGGGGACTGGATCAACGGGGCCAGACGGCAAAAAGTCAACGATGGACGTGTTAAGCGCTCTTGCGAGCCGCTCAAGAAGGTCGAGGCCCGGAGCCGCCTGTCCGTGTTCCAAGCGACCAATATACGTCCAATGGACTTGCGCCTTCGACGCGAGTTCAGCCTGCGACAGTCCGCTCGCCCGGCGTAATTCCCGCAGTCGATCTGCAAAACCGGTGACGATCTCGGCGTGCTTGATGCGTTTTTTAATTGGCCGCTTCGTTGTCTTCTTTGCCATAGCACTCCCTCAAATCCAATCGGCTGAGAGAGGCATGCTCAGGCACAGACAATAGTCTGTGTGGTAATGTATATAGACTGTTGTCGGAAATTCTGTAACATGCGTCGGCCTTGAAAAACAAATCGTCATCGTAGCGGCCATCAACAAGCACTCGGCGCAATCGGCGCTCTTTTTTCTGTGGGGAATTCATGGACGAGAAACCTAGTGAAGTTTCGGAGCACGAAGAAACGCTCGCATTCAAGATCGTGAAGACCATCGGCGACTTCGGGATTAACGGCAGCCTCGTGCTGAGCAGCGCGAAGCAGGTTGCGAACGAGTATCGAAATTCCAAATCCTACGCGAGCATCGATGAATGCGTTGACGGCCTGATCAACTGGCAAAGCAGCTACGCTTTCGGTGCCGGATTTGTAGCAGGATTGGGCGGCGTAATAGCGCTGCCGGTAACGATCCCCAGTGGACTGATCGCGGCATGGGTCATTCAAGCGCGCCTCGCGGGTGCCATAGCTGAACTCTACGGTCACGATTCGACCGAAGACCGTGTGCGAATCTTTGCCACGCTGTGTTTGCTCGGGGACGGCGCCTCACAAGCGTTGAAGTCTGTCGGAGTTAACGCCGCTCGCAAAGGCGCGATGGCGGCACTCGAACGCTTACCCGGTTCCATTCTGATTCAGATCAACAAAGCCGTTGGCTTCCGACTTTTGACAAAAGCGGGTGAAAAAGGCGTAATCAACGTCGTCAAACTCATACCGTTTTTCGGTGGTGCGGTCGGTGGGGCAGTGGATTGGACTTCGACACAGACCGTCGGGCGGATCGCCAAAGATTTGTTTCGACCCGCTCCCACGATCATTACGCCGCCGCCCGATGAAACATCACCAGTATATTAATTGCCGGAATCGGTATTGCTCCCAATATGTAAACCAAAAGAAGTCGCCGGGCCGC
>JANXLS010000824.1 GCA_025355035.1 Planctomycetota bacterium
TCGAGCGGAACTTCGCATTCGAGAAGGGCTTTGTCGAGGACGGCGGCGACGCCATGAGGAATCGTCGGGACGACTTCGCGGATCGGGAGAATTGGGTTGTTGCCGATAACGCGCATGAAGTCAGCGAGTTCGGGCGAGACACTGCGGCGGTAGCACTGAACGAGCGTTTCCTGCATGCCGGGTCGTGCGCATTTGCCTGCGAGCATTTCGTAAAAGACGGCGGCGATGGAAAAGACGTCGGTAGCGGGGTGCAGGTAGCGGTAGTGCGTGAGTTGTTCGCGCGGCCAATAAGTGGGTGTGCCGCAGACGCCGGCAATGGTCATGTCCGTCATGCCTGCGGATTCGAAGCTTTTCGCGATGCCGAAATCAGCGATCTTGGGTGTCCAACCAAAGGCGTTGCGCTGAAGGAGTATATTCTCGGGTTTGAGGTCGCGGTGAACGATGCCGGATTGCATGCGCGGCCCTGCGTTTCGAATTTCGATCGAGGCGCTGTGGGCTGCAGCGAGGCCGGAGAGAACGTCGAGCATCATCGGGGCCGCATGCTTGAGCGTCATCTTGCCGCCGAGTTGGAGCAGGTAATCTTTGAGACTGAGACCGTCGACGAACTCGAGGACGCAGAAATACGCGCCTTTGACGCGGCCATGATCGATGACAGCGACGATATTGGGGTGGCGGAGTTTGCTGGTGATCTCAATCTCGCGGTGGAAGATGCGGTAGTTTTCGAAACTAACCGGCACGTTCGGCAACAGGGACTTGATGGCGACGAAGGTGTTGTCGGATTGACGGATGGCTTTGTAGACGACGCCCATGCCGCCGCTGCCGAGCACATCCACGACGGTGTAGCCGGGATATTGGATATTGGTGTACTTCGATAAATCTATGCCTTGCAAGGCCGGGAATCGCGGGCCGGAGGCCTTGGGGCGGGGGAGATTGGAATTGCGATCAACTCGTTCTTTCGCGGCGAAGGCTCGATTGGCGCGGCACGTATGGCAGATGTATTCGGCTCCGGCGATACGACCGCGTGCGCCGACCTCCTTTGAGACGTCTGTGCTACAGGCGGCACAGAGGAGCAGGACGTCGGTCGCGACGGCTATGCCGGGCGGCGTGGCGTCGGATTCGAGGCGCTGCATGACGGTGTGATCGGATTCGACACCCGGAGGAGGCGCTTCCAGCAATGTGCCATCGCTGGAAGCGCGGTCGGGGACAAGTTTAATAGTGGCATCGTGGACTGAATGCGGCGAAATCGGTGGGACGAGCATGTCGGTCGTAAATGCTGGCGGCGGCGTGACATGGCGCTTCAATTGGGCTTCTGAGCGCGGCAATTCGCCTGACGCTGGGACTGCGTAAAGGTTCATCGCTACCGGCGGCGGAACGGGATTGGCTTGAAGATTCGCGTTGCCGGGTCGAGCGGCCAGGAAGCCGAGGCTTGAATCGCCAGCGGGCGCGATATCTGCGACGGGAGAGATGGCGACACGCGCCTCTCGTCGCTCCATTTGGACGGGATTGGGGCGCGTGGAAGTTCCGATACGGCTATCGACCTGCACTTTCATGCGCGTGTCGCCGACGACAATTTCTCCGGTGCGGATGGAGACGGACATGACTCCATCGGGTGCCTGTTTCACGGTCGGATCAGGCTTACGCCCGCCGTAACGAACCCCGTTGACGAACGTACCGTTCTTGCTGCCGAGATCGGTGATACGGCAATTGGGTGGCGCGATTTCAAGGACAAAATGCTGTCGTGAAAGATACGGATCATTGGGTAACGATATCTTGGAATCTTTTGCTCGGCCAACGATGAACAAGTCGGCCTGTTCAATACTGAAGACTCTCCCACGGGCGGGTCCTGCGGTCACTTCAATATTAACTTTCAAGATGAAGTCACCCTCAATGCCTTTGTATCTCATACTAGATGATGGATGTACCGAGTGAAGTCAATACAAGATTTTGAGATAATATACGGAGTATTACCAACTTGAATGTGCACAAGAGTAGTCGCAGATGACATGAAGAATTCGAATTTTCTCTTGTAGTGACAAATCGCACCGCATAGTCTTTGTTTTCGAACATTATGACTTTCAGCTTTCAACTTGCGTTGTGTCTTGCGGACAAAGCGGGTTTACAGTGCGTTGAATCTTGGATTTTGAGCAAAATAATGGACAATGCACTGAAGCTGACATCGATCCGATGTGACTTGCACCCACCTTTGTCGGCGATCATGTTTTGTGACACCTGTCGCACCTTCCTGTGCCGCATTTGCGCGGAAGTCAAGCCGGGCGGTCGTGTTTGTTCGACGTGCAAGAAGCCGTGTCGCGAGCCATCCGTCGATGAATTTCAGGAGTTGCTGACTGCGCGAAAACGAGCCAAGGAAGACGCGATTCTCGCGGCCGCAGCTGCAGCGCGGATTAAAGATCAACACGACAAAGCCAAGCAGGATCGCGACGCGCGGCTCAAAGCGGAATTCGCGGCGCGAAAATCAGCGTTGAACGGGCCGAAACCGCCGTCAAACAGCAGTGAACAATCGCCGTTGACACAGTCTCCCACCGGAGCCGTGCCGACGCCCATCCCGAGCAGCAGCGGCCCGAGCAGCAGCGGCGGAACGATGTACGATCCGGGCAGAAAGTCGAAAACCATCGAAGTCGAAAAAGATCCGCTGGCGCATCTGGCTGAACGGTCGTATTTGAATGTGATCGACAAGGCGCAAGTCATCATGTTGCTGGTGTCAATTGCCACGGTGGTGTTTGGTCTGTGGATTTACTTTTACTCTAACGACGATGCGCAAATCGCCCGTCACGAAGCTGACGACGCTGCAGTCGGATGGCGGCAGGAAAAAACACGTTTGCGAAATCGCTTACCCAATAAAGCGGAACGGGCGGCCGTCGACAAAGAAATTGAAGAAAACGGGTTTCTCAAAGACGAATTGAAGCGAATTGATGAAAATTTGAGAGTCGCGCGAATCGTGGTCGCGTTTTATATGGGAGCCGCGATATTGCTTTTCATTTTGAGACACTTCAGCGACACGCTTCCGCGCGAATCGACTGTCGCAGCATTCGTTATCTTCTTGATATTGAACCTCGTCGATATGGCTTTTTTCGGTACCGGAAACAGATTCATTTTACTCTGCCGTATTGGAGCGTTGATCGGTTTGTACAAAGCCATGCTTGTTGGAATTGCCCTGCATCGGATGCGCGAAGAAAAGAAAATGGCGGAATTGATGAACATGTCGGAATGAGCGATCAACAGCGCTGTTGCCCTCTCCTGCCGGGGAAAGGGCAACAGCGCATGTACTCGTGCGCGGGCTGAGGGGGAGAGCGTGAGACTTTACCTGTGCGCTGGTCAATTTTAGATAGGACGTCAGAACTTATGCGAATCGCCGCCCAATGCAAGTGTGGCAAGATCATGCAGGTGGATACGCGGTTCGCGGGAATGTCGCGCAAGTGTGTATTCTGTGGCGCGGCTTACACCGTTCCGGACATGGACAAAGCGGCGCTGTCAGGCGTGATTCTGGATGGGGAGAAAAACGATGTCGTCGAGAGCATGTTCGAGCGTGCAGACAGCCGGCCGCAATGGCAGAATCGCTACCTCTGGATCATCCTGGCGATGGTGCCGCTGCTGCTGACGACGTTCTCGCGCGACGACATGAAAATTCACGAGAAACTTGCCGAAGCGAAGCAATCCATGACCGAAAAAGACAAGCAAGAATTGGAGCGCTTCGAGAACGGCAAAGTCGAGAGAAGTTTTTCATCCCAACACGAAATGCAGGAAGAGATACTTCAGTTACTCCCTGATCATCGACTGCCCGGAGCGCTGTTGACGTACGATTCGTGGGCGCATTGGCTCTTCGCCTTTCTCTCCGCAGGGTTGTTCATGGGCCTGGCGGTGACGCTCTTTCCGTCCCGTACCACGGAGCCCAAACACCTGTTGACCGTCGGCGTTTTTACCGGGACGATCGGCATCGCCATGTTGCTGCTGTTTCAGTGGATCGCGTTTGCAAATTATCCGGTTCGAAGCGGCATCATATTCATACTCGTCCTGTTTACGAAGATCATCGCGTTCTCGTACATGGCGGCAATGGATCCGCGATTTGGCTTTATCCCCAGTTTGCTCGGGTTCACCTTCGGCGTCGGATTGTGCGAAGAACTCTGCAAAATGCTGCCGATTTTCTATCACTTCAAATTCACGGCGAGGCTCGATTGGCGCGGCGCGTGCGCGTGGGGATTGGTCTCGGGCGTTGGGTTCGGCGTCTCAGAAGGCATCACGTACAGCAGCGATTTTTACAACGGGATGATGGCGGCGGACATTTATTACGTGCGCTTTATTTCCTGCGTCGCGCTCCACGCTGTTTGGGCGG
>JANXLS010000848.1 GCA_025355035.1 Planctomycetota bacterium
GCCGAAAGGGCAATTAATCGCAGGCGGGTTTACGACCAACAGCCAATGGCCCGTGCGCGGAACGGAGCCGTTCGCGATTCAGCGCATGGATTGGACAGGAATCGTTCCATTCGAAATCAAAGAGATTAACATTCGGAAAGACGGTTTTTTGATTACGTTCACGAAGCCCGTAGACAAGCAAATTGCAGCGAAAACAGACGCATACGACATCACAACATACGATCACATTTATCAGGGCGCGTACGGCAGTCCGGAGGTGGATCAAACGACCGCGAAGGTTACGGAAGCGGTGCCATCGGCGGATGGATTGTCGGTGATGGTGAAGTTGGACGCGATCGTCAACGATCACATCCATGAGTTTGATATGTCGAAGATGATGTCGGCTGAAGGAGGAAGACTGATTCATCAGAAAGCGTTCTATACCGTGAATGAGATTCCGAAGTAAAGGGGCGGACGGCGATGAAGCTACCCCATGCCACTGCGGCCGTTGTTCCAAAGTCGAAAATTGTGGATTATCTGTTGTCGCCGGATCGCGATTGTTGCTAATGGACCGACAACCCTAATTTGACGGGTCTGCAATCATCGAACTTTAACGTGAGGGCTCAATGAAATGAAACTTCGATCGAGTTTTTTATCTGCAATCCTGCTGGCGGTATTCGCAATTGCATCGCGTGGTGTTGCCGCGACGCCGCTGCCGCGCAGTTCGCCGGAATCGCAGGGGATTTCGTCGGATGCGATTCGCGAGTTTGTTGAGAAGGTGGACAAGGTCAACACGCTGCACAGTTTCATGATCGTGCGACATGGGCATGTGATTGCGGAGGGCTGGTGGAAGCCGGAGGCGGCGGAAAAGCCGCATATTTTGTATTCGTTGAGCAAGAGTTTTAATTCGACGGCGGTTGGGCTCGCGATTGAAGAAGGGAAATTGAGTCTTGATGATGCCGTATTGAAATATTTTCCGAACGACATGCCCGCGGAACCGTCAGAGAATCTTAAAGCGATGAAGGTGCGCGATCTGCTGTCGATGACGTGCGGTCATGATGCCGAGCCGAAGCCTGAGAAGGGCGAGTATACGGTGAAGCAGTTTCTTGCGGTTCCTGTCGTGCACACACCGGGAACTCATTTTCAGTACAACAGCATGGGGAGTTATGTGCTGTCGGCGATTGTGACGAAAGCGACGGGAAAGACGTCGTTAGAATATCTGAAGCCGCGTTTGTTTGAGCCGTTGGGAATCGAAAATCCGGTGTGGCAGAGCAGCGCGGAAGGAAACTCGCTGGGCGGGACGGGGTTGTTTTTGTGTACGGAAGACATTGCCAAGTTCGGGCAGCTCTATTTGCAAAAAGGGATGTGGAATGGCAAGCAATTGATCCCGCAGAAATGGGTGGAACTGGCGACGAGCAGAAAGATCGCGAACGATCAGGAGTCGCATGCGAAGATCGGCATCGATTGGCAGCAGGGGTATTGCTATCAATTCTGGCGTTGCACACACGACGCATATCGCGGGGACGGCCGCGACGGGCAACTGTGCGTGGTGCTTCCGGACAAAGACACCGTCGTTGTTGTCACGGCAAAGACCAATGGCTTTCAAGACATGATGAACGCAATCTGGGAAAATTTGCACCCGGCATTTAAAGCCGCTGCGTTGCCTGAGAATGCGGATGGGAATGAGAAGTTGAAGCAGGTCGTTGGGCGTTTGGAGGCGCATCCGTTGAAGACGGAGGTAAAATAGACAGCGTTTACGCTCCTTATGTGTTGTCAAGGCAGCGGATGTCGCCGCGTATTAGTGCGATCGGCTTGATGATGGGGGAATTATAATTTCCGTGCATCTTCGCTTTCCTTACTATACTAAAGGTTCGTGTCCAGATTAAGAGCAATGCTGTAAATGTGTTGAATGCAATGAAATGACAATCGGCGGTTAGATGGCTGCCGTTCCGAAGACGAAAAATATGAGTAAAACGAAACGACCAATTATAGCCGTGACGATGGGTGATGCGGCGGGAGTGGGGCCGGAGCTGTGTTTGCGGCTGCTGGCCCGGACTGATTTGCCGGGCAATGCGGTGCCGCTGATTATTGGCGACTTCGATGTGCTGGGTCGCGTGGCGCAGACATTGAAAATCGAACTCAAAGCGCCGCGGATCGATTCGGCGCCGTCGGCTTTGGATTCGCCCGCAGTCTTTGATCCTCCGGGGGCGCTGGCGGGGAATGAAGTCGAGCCGGGTAAGAATCAAGAAATTTGCGGCAGGGCGTGTGTGTGCTACATAGAAGAGGCGGTGAAGGGGTGTCTTGCAGGGCGATTCGCTGGGATGGTGACGGCGCCGATCAGCAAAAAAGCGATGAACATGGCGGGGCACGATTTTCCGGGGCATACGGAATTGCTTGCGTATCTCACGCGGTGCAGCAGTTACGCGATGCTGTTGTACAGCGAGAAGATTGCGTGTGCGTTCGTGACGTGTCACCAATCGTTGCGGACGGTGGCACCTTCGCTGACGATTGAGCGGATTGTTGAAGTGGCGGAGTTGGCGTCGAACACGATCACGGCGATTCGCGGACGATCACCCAGGCTGGCGTTGCTGGGGTTGAATCCGCACGCGGGCGAAGAAGGGCTTTTTGGCGACGAAGAAATCCGGATCATCGCTCCGGCGAAGAAGAAGATTTCGGATTACTTCATGCATGTCGATGGGCCGTTGCCGCCTGATACAGCGTTTACTCCGAACGCATTGAAACGGTATGGATGCCACGTGGCGATGTATCACGACCAGGGGTCTATTCCGTTCAAGATGCTGGCGTTTGACACGGGTGTGAATGTGACGATGGGATATCCTCTCGAATGGACCAACCATTGATAATGAAC
>JANXLS010000864.1 GCA_025355035.1 Planctomycetota bacterium
CCGCCATTTCCTCCTCCATTGTCTCCTCCGCTGTTTCCGCCGCCGTCCCCATTGGTGCGTTTGCTGATGTCCTTGCCATTCGATCCGCTGTTCAAAGCTGATGCCGGGACAATAATTTTGATGCCCAATACGGTGACTGTGCTAGCGGTTATATCAACGGCGCTGACAGGTCCTCGGACGATGATCTCTAGGTCGGTGGAATCGTCGGCGCGAATAAAAAAACCGACCGTCAAAATCAACGGCATAAGAAAAGCGAGCAGTACGTTTCGAAGCATGATAACTTTTTCCCTAATAGAAATAGAATGCTCTACGTGCGCAAACCAATATAATTAACAGTACCACATGGTTTAGCTCTGTCAAATTTTAAGATTGATTATTTGATAAACGTCATGTTTGAATGGACCGACCGGCATCTCAAAGTTTACAAACGGCCGCCATGTTTCCGCCGAATATTTTATCTTGATCCACTTTAGATGCGCCAATGGAAGCCAATGCTTCTTGCTGGCGTTTAAAGTTGTCGTTGCGCCAGCCGCGAGGGAAACTGCTGGAGTCGGTGCCGAACAAAATCCTATCTGGGCCAAAGACTTCGAGGGCTTGTTCGAAAACGGTTTCCAACGTCAGGCCTGGGTAGAGGCTGATCCAACTGTTGGAGCTAGCGGTGTCGACGTAGATGTTCTTAGCCTGAGAACCCAACATCAAGGTTTCGTGAAAATAGCCTGCGCCGAAATGCGGGATGATGAATTTTAGATTCGGAAATTGATTGGCGACGGAGTGGAGGCGGATGGGATTGGAATATTTTAAATCGACCGTCGGCGACATGCCTAATTTTTGTTGGATCGGAATTTTCAGCATTCCGAAATGGATGAAGGCGGCCGCGTCGGCTTTGTCGAGCAACGTGAACATCGGATGGAGGCGTTCGTCGTCGGGATAGAAGTGGTGCATCGCGGGAAAGAGACAGGCTCCACGCAATTTCGCTTCGCTCAAGCCGCGCCGAATGCGCTGCATGGCGTCCTGATGGGTTGGGTTGAGAAAGAAAAATCCGCTGAAGCGCGTCGGGTGTTTCGCTACAATCTGGCCGATCGCTCCGCCATCGCCGATGACACTGGAAAAGACGACGGCGCGATCGACGCCGTGTTTGTCGAGTTCGGCAACCCAGCGATCGCCCAAGGCGACGGTATCGTCCGTGGCAGGGATTTCGGCACCTGTTTTATCGGCGGCTTGTTCGATGGAAACTCTGGCTTCATCGGCCCAGAACTGGTAAAAGCGGCGGGAAAAGATATGAACGTGTCCGTCGATAATCATACAGCCTCCTCTTTTTGGATAAGGGAATAGGGCTGTGTTGCGAACGTCGTATTCAGTCGAATTTAAACAATACGTATAAACCGGAAAAATCGAAAGTGAAAATCCGATCCGTCACGATCTTCAATGGCCGACCTGATGCGCGCGAACGCGAATCGATTTTGCGTGCGGGACGGGTTGCGCAGGGCATTGGCAATCGACTGCGAGATGGTGGCTTCGAGGTGCAGACGACGCGGCTTGCGCTTGCCCCGGCGCACGGATGGATGCGTCCGTTTAGTGCGGCGGAATCGTTGGACCGAGTGCAGTCGATTGAAGCGTGTTTGCGCGAATCGGGTA
>JANXLS010000870.1 GCA_025355035.1 Planctomycetota bacterium
CTGAAAAACTATCTTGGTCGAAATTCGGCGCTTTTTGTCCGGCTCTTCGTTGCGAATCCAAGCGTTATCCCTCGCATTTTTTCTTGACTCCGCCCGATTTCCGATTACATATTCCCCAGATTCCTAGAAACACATTTCGTGATCGGGCGGTTGCCTTTTTTGAGCGGCAACAGCCGCAAGTGATTTTATGCCATGCGCAAGCGGGTTTTGAATTTCAATCCTTTTCGCCCTCGATAGGCCGTTGAATTGCATTAAAAGTAGGTCTATTAAAAAGATGTTCGTTTTCGAAACAAAGTTTGTCGTTTTTTGCAACGATAAGGAACAGCTGGCCGCATGGCAGACGATTCGCCGCGTCCTACCGATACGGGTTCAAAACGCAAGTCCGAACGCATTGAAAGCGACGCCGAGGACGCGCGGAAAGAAATTGGACTGCTGGGCCTGGGTTTGCAGCTCGCCTTGACCGTTGCCTTGTTCACTGCAATCGGATGGTGGGCAGACAAACATTGGGGTTGGGCTCCTTGGGGGCAGCAGGGATTGGGATTTTTGGGCATTGTGGTCGGACTGTATTTTTTTGTGAAAGAAGCCATCAAGTGAAGCGCTTTTTACTCGCATCGCTGCTTGGCGGGTTGGTTTTGCTTGGACTGCTGGCGCTGGTGATTGAGCTGGTTTGCAAGACGAAGGGTGAGGAGTGGCGCGAGCCTCTTAATTTGGGTGGGTTGGCCGGCGTAATGATCAACCTTCTCGGTTTTCCTTTTATCGTAAAGCTTGCTGTTTTGTCGCCGGAAGAAGTCAGAGCGGGCAGCAGTTGGGTATGGTGGTTGCCTGGCGTTTTGGCTCGGATGATTGGCGTCGGCGTATCAGCGGCTGTTTTGCGCGGGAAATTTCCAGGCCATGAGAATGGCGTCACGCTGATGATGATCTCAGTGTACATGGCGGGCATGTTTGCGGAATTGGCTTGGATCGGCAGACGATTTAATGCAATGGATGACAAATAAGCATGGCGGAAGCGAATAAAAAAGACGAGCACGCTGGACCAGAAGGTGCGAACGCCGAGCACGGCGGGTCCGCTGGAGGCCATGAGGGTCACAGCCATGATCCGATGGAGCACATCAAGGATGAGGCCATCTTCGGAATCGATGCGACAACTGGCTCGTTTATGTACGCACGTGAAAATCCAAGTTATCACGCAACTGTCGTGCACCTCGGTCCGATACCGTTCAAGCTCGAATTCACCAAGCACATGGCCAGCTTCACCGTTGCGGCCGCGTTGATCGGTGCCGTCGGGTTGATTGTCAGTCGCCGTGTGTTGGCTCATCTTAAGGTAGGCAAAGCGCCTCACGGACCTCTCGCCAACATGGTCGAAGGCGTGATCGTCTTCGTCCGCGACGAAATGGTCGGCCCGATGGGCGGACATCATCTCGAACATTACACGCCGTTGTTTATCCTCTACTTCCTCTTGATTGCCACGTGTAATTATCTCGGAATGATTCCCGACGCCTTCCACTTATGGGGCACAGCCACGGGGAATTACAGTATCACCGCCGGTTTGGCGATTACCGTTTACATGCTGATCTGGATTCTCGGCGTCATCAATCAAGGCCCTGTCAATTTCATCATTCACCTCGTCCCGCCCGGCACGCCATGGTGGTTGTGGCCGGTGATGCTTGTTTTGGAATTGCTCGGACCGATTATCAAATGCTTCGTGCTGAGCGTCCGTTTGTTTGCGAACATGATCGCCGGTCATTTGATCATCTCGCAAATGCTTGCGCTGGGCGGCATGTTGATGTTCGTCGGTGTGCCACTGGCGCTGGGTGTGTCATTGTTGGAATTACTGGTGTGCCTGTTGCAAGCCTATGTCTTCACGCTGTTGGCATGCGGATTCATTGGAGCAGCGGTTCACCCGGAACACTAAATGCAAGAACTGGATTTCGGCTGGCGCGATTCTGTCTGAGTCGCGCCTCGTTGCATCAGTCGTCGGCGAAGCACATGCCTGCGCGGCAACCAGATGGCCTGAAGTGGCATGGAAAAGAGCCGTGAGCCACGCGGCGGATGAGTGAGTTACGAGCGGGTTTTTAACTCGCCGGGCGTTACAAAAAAGGAGCAAGCAATGGAATTTTTGGGCATAGGACTGGGTTTGGGCATGATCGTTATCGGTGCCGCTTTCGGTATCGGCAAATTGGGTTCGTCGGCGACAGAATCCATGGCTCGCCAGCCTGAAGTCGCAGGTAAGATTTCGACGGCCGCGATCATTTTGGCCGCGCTTATCGAAGGTTTCACCTTCTTCGCGATCATCACGGGCGGACAGGCCGCTGACAAGGCTGTGACGGCCGTTCAAGCGAAGCCGGTTGTGGTCGAAGCTCACAAGTAAATTGTTTTTAGCGAAGCGCGGGCATTTCAGTCCGCGCTTCGCACCTTGTTTTATAGTGTGTATGACATAAACAACGCTTTTAAACTGCTTCGAAACAGGAAGGTGACCGATGCTCGAAATGACTATGACCATGGCCGGCATATTGCCCGACTTCATGACGCCTGAAGGCACGGTTCTGGCGTGGTCGATTTTCGTCTTCTTCGCGCTGCTGGCGGTGCTGTGGAAGTTCGCTTTCGGCCCCATCATGCACGCGCTTGAAGAACGCGAACACAAGATTCAACACGACATCGACGCAGCCGCCAACAAGCTCAAAGAAGCCACGGCCAAGATGGCCGAATACGAAAAGAAGCTCAATACCGCCCGCGACGAAGCCGCCAAGATCATCGCTGATGGCAAGCGCGACGTGGATGCGCTTACGGCTGAAGAAAAGACCAAAGCAAAGGCCGAAATCGACGCCGAAAAGGAACGCGCGAAGCGCGAAATCAATCTGGCGAAGGACGCCGCCGTCGCTGAACTGCGCGACCGTGTCGTGTCCCTCACCGGTGATATCGCCGCGAAGGTCATCCGCCGCGAAATCAATCACGACGACCATCGCGCTTTTATCGCGACGGCCCTGAACGACATTGGTGCTAACAAGAATTAAGCGACTGCTGAGAGAATCGATTTAAATGGCGAACAAAAGCTCCAACAAACCACTGGCGGCAATCTACGGCCAGGCGCTCTTCGAAGCCGCTCGCGACGCGGGTGTGCAGGATCGTGTCGCGGCTGAATTGATCGGCATC
>JANXLS010000943.1 GCA_025355035.1 Planctomycetota bacterium
GTTGATCGTCCCGGCTCATCACGGAAATTGGGAATTGTGTGGGTACAGCGTGGCGTTACAGGGCTATCCGTTGAAGTCCGTGGCGCGGCCTTTGGATAATCCGCTGATGAACGAATTTCTGATGGAACTGCGGCAGCGTTCCGGGCATGTGATCATTGAAAAATGGAAGGTTTTGTGGAAGCTGAAGAAGATGCTGGATAAGGGCGACGTGATCAGCATGTCGGTGGACCAGAATGGTGGCGTCGGCGGAGTTTTTGTGCCGTTTTTCGGATCGCTGGCTTCCACCGTCGCTTCGCCAGCGGATCTGCATGTCATTACCAAGATACCGATTATAGTGGCGACGATGCACCGGCAGCCGGATGAAATCCGGCACGTGCTGCATGTTTGGGACATCATTCTTCCGGAAAATTATACGGATCAAAAAGCGGCCAGTTTGAAGGTATTGACGCGGATTAATGCGGCGACGGAGCGATCGATTCGCGCGTATCCGGAACAGTGGTTGTGGGGGCATCGGCGCTGGAAAACGCGACCTCCGGGCGAGCTGCCGACGGCAGATGGATTGCCGCCGTTGATTGCTCAGAACGTTGAAACGGAGTAGCCTGTTTTCATTAAATGGCGTGTGCCAGGGATTTTTATTGATAATGGCCGTCATCTTGCTTGAGGACGATCGTTATAAACATGCAGGTGATGTGGCGACGGGTTCCGGCTGCATGACGCTTTACGCGGTAGTCCCGAACCCCGAACCGCAGCCTGACTGCTTTCACTCCGCCAAATGAAATGACAAAACATTCTTGACGCGAAAACAAAGTTCGGATAATAACGATCTGCTTATTGCGGAATTAAATGGTTTCTGGTTTCGCTCCAGAACGGAACGCGATATGAACGGCAGTTCGCTGTGCGACCTTTTTCTCCGGGACATCCGGTAAAACGTTGCGCCGAACGCCAAAGCCCCAAAACAAGCAGGCTCCAAATAGTAAAATAGTTTCACAATCCAGAATTGTAAATTTTAAGCTTCAACGCGATTCGGCGTATGCCGATGACATTATCGGATCATTCCGATTCTTCTAAATCCATCGTATTGAAGTACGTCGTAGCGGCAGGTTGGCGCAGGCATTTTGAAGCCGCCAATCGCGTTCCGCTCACATCAGTGAAAGCAAGAGAGGCAGGTCGTTTATGGCATCCTGTTACAAGTGTGGTACCGTCATAACTCAAGGCGTCGATGCTCCGATGCAGTTGGAAGCGGTGTGCGAGCAGTGTTCATCGTGGCTGCACAGTTGCGCGAATTGCGCGTTCTACGATGAATACAGCCAGCGCAAATGCCGGGAGCCGAAGGCGGACTTCGTGTTCGATCGGCTGGGCAAGAATGTGTGTACGTTCTTTAAATTGAAGGCCGGGGGCAAGGCGGCTGAGCAGCCGCGCAAGATGTCGCCGCGATCGCAGGCTCACGATCGCGAAGGGAAAGCGCGGGAGAAATTGGCGGCGTTGTTCAGGGTGTGATTTATTCTCTCGCAGAGGCGCGGAGACGCGGGGAACGGCGAGGGGGCGGGGCGCGGAATGTGCGGGTTCTTTTTTATTTTGGAATCAACCCCGATAAAGTTAGGAACACTGTTGAGCGCGATTTGCCATTCTTGAAAGCGCAGCTTGAAAATATTGAGAAGAATCCGTAGAGGAGCAAACGGAGTCGCGTTTCTGGACGAATGACACGTTGGCGAACTCATGTATGCGATCTTCCCGTTCCTTTTTCTACTCGCCCTCGTGCTCTACTTGGCCATTGGATTCGCGCTGTTTTTGCATCCTATTTTTTGGTGGACGGAACGGCGCTTTCGGATTCATTTATCGACGTTACTCGTCTGTACGATTGTCGTGGGCGCTTTAATGGGAGTCACGATCCGTCCGGATGAGAAGCACGTCATTGGATGGCCCTTCGCGGTACATATTGGTACGCTTCGCGAACAATTGAATGACTATGGCACCATTCGAATCGTCGAATTTTTAGTTTACGTACCGATTGATGTATTAGTTTTTTTGAATATCCCGACGCTTATTGCCAAATTTCTTGAAGGGCGGATTGCTCGTCAGGCGAAGGGTATTGAAATCACGCCTGACGAACACGCATCGCACGATTTGTGATTAAAATTTCCAGCCGACGATGACAAGACTCTTGAATTCCGGCGAGGATTTTGTCAGGCCGATCAACGGCGAGAAATCGACGTGGAGTTTGTTGAAGGCGTTGTATTGGAAGCTGGGGCCGATGAGGACTTGGGGCGTTGTGAAGTGCAGGCGCTTGCCGTGTTCGTCGTCGAGTTCGATTTTGGCTTCGCCGCCGATGGCGAATTTCGGGTGGAGTTGGTAGCTGACGCCGCCGGTGACTTCGTAGTTGGATTCGCGTTTGGCGCCCATTTGTGTTTCATAGACGAGATTCGCGGCCCACTGAAGTTTCGGCCAGCAGGGTTTGGCGTCGCCGCTAAAGAGGGCTTTGAATTCGACGTGGTCGGGTTGGCCGTTGAGGAATTTGTATTCGGCGTAGGCGGTCGGGTTGCCGGGGATAACGTCCCAGTCGGCGAAAGCGTAGCGGAGTTCGACGTCGTGTTCGTCGAAGAGGAAGCCTTTATTGTTGCCTTGCGAGTGGGACAGGGCGTAGATGTCAAGCTGGAAGCGATTGCCCAAGCCGATTTCGACTTCATATTTTTGCTCGGAGACAGTCGGGCCGTGCTGGGGCTTTTCGGTGACGTTCCAGTATTCGAATTCGAAGTCGCCTTCGGGGATGACGTAGGCGCGCGTTTCGGAGAAGCGGCGGCGGGTGGTCCAAAGGGGCTGGCCGTACGCACCGATTTTCTCCGGATCGTAGTTCTCAGCGATTTTCCTGACTGGATCGCCGGTGATGGTGATGCCGGGGAGATCGTAGGGCGACGCGGGACCGTTGGATTGGGCCGCTTTGACTTCGGGGAGTTTGTGCAGGATCGTGTCGGCGTCGCTGGATCGGACGACGTTTTCTTCGCCTTTGAGCGCGGCGATGGTTCGGTCCTGGGTGTCAATTTTCTTCTGCTGCTCTTCGAGCCGCCTGACCATCTCGGTCATCAGGCGCTGCATGGCCTGCAACTGCGGAGAGACGTCCGCGGATGCTTCGCCGGCGGAACTGTTCAGCGCGAGCGACACGACCAGCGCGCACAAAGAATTTACGATTGAATTTGAATCGAACGGGCGTTGCATTACAAAACTCCCCTCAAAAACGAATTGATCGATAACAAAAACGAATTGATCGATAACCGGATGGCACGTCGTGAGCCAATCGCAGGATATTTTTTCGACGGGGTTTTTACTATGGAGGAGGAGGGCTGGAGCGGATAGAGCGGGGGAGGGGTGTCGCAAAGGTGTACACGGAGCAGAGGGAAATGTACGAAGTAGGGGCTTTTTGCGTAGCGCAATATCCTGATGTCTCATCAATTTGAATGCGAGCGGTTCGCAACATATCGCAGCGGCGAACCAAACGTGTGGCGAGCACAATTCGATATCGGTCCATCGCTTCACAAAAATTGTGATTTTTTCTTGACCTCGGGCAACTATCTCTTATCATCTTTGGCCCAAGACGGTCGTGCAATGCAGGCGCGCCCGCGAATTCAGCTTGGGGAAATTTTTGAAATCCGCGGCAGGACCTGCCGACGGGGTTTCTTTTTGTTTTTGGGGAAGACATGCCGACAATCAATCAGTTGTGCCGTAGCCCGCGCGTGGAGCAGAAAAGCAAGTCCAAGAGCCCGGTGCTCGAATCCAATCCCTTTAAAAAGGGTGTGTGCCTCGCCGTCAAGACGATGACACCGAAGAAACCGAATTCCGCGCTCCGCAAAATCGCCCGCGTGCGATTGAGCAATGGCAAGGAAGTCACCGTATACATCCCCGGCGAAGGCCATAATCTTCAGGAACATTCGATTGTTCTGGTGCGCGGCGGCCGCGTGAAGGATTTGCCCGGTGTTCGTTACCACATCGTCCGCGGCGTGTTCGATTGCCAGGGTGTTGCGGATCGCAAGCAGTCGCGCTCTAAGTATGGTGCTAAGCGCGCAAAGGCCTAACGGATAGGGTCTAGTGCCGAGTGATGAGTGCTGAGGAATGGCAAGAAAAATGCACATTGTGCATGTTTTGTAATGAAAAAGTGGCCGGCAGGATTGGGTCCACGCTACAACGGATCGCTTAAAAAGCACATATGTGCAACTTTTGCAACGTATCTCCAACCGAATGGCTCTCGCCGCGTGTGCGGCACGGATGAATGGGATCGGATTCGTTTAAACACAGGTTAGACAAGAAGAAAGAGAATTAGTCACATGGCCAAGAAGTTTAAACCGACTCGCAAGACCAAGCAAGAAGCTCAGAACCAAGTCCAGGCGCTCCCCGCATTGCCGAAAGTCACCGGCCGTGGGTTGAAGCCCGACGCAGTGTTCAACGACTTGCTCTGTTCCAAGTTCATCAACTGCATGATGCGCCAGGGCAGAAAGACGGCGAGTCAAGGCTGTTTCTATGGCGCGATGAAGATCGTCGGCGAAAAGAGCGGCAACCCCAATCCGCTGGAAGTTTTCACCGTTGCGATGAACAACGTCAAGCCGGTTGTCGAAGTGAAGTCCAAGCGCGTCGGTGGTGCGACGTACCAAGTCCCGGTCGAAGTGAATCGCAAGCGCGCTCAGAGCCTCGCGATCCGCTGGATTCTCGAAGCCGCTCGCGGTAAGAAGGGTCGCCCGATGGCCGAACGCCTCGCTCAAGAATTGTTGGACGCCGCCAAGAAAGAAGGCGCGGCCATGACGAAGCGCGAAAACACGCATAAGATGGCCGAAGCGAACAAGGCGTTCGCGCACTACGCTTGGTAATGAACGACGGTTCAAAGTTGTCGGCGGAACAGAAACGTTGAACTTTGATATTCATAGGAATCAAGGCGCTCTTCATTGAAAGGAAGAGCGCGTCGAGTAAAATTTTCGTTTTGCGAGCATTATGCTTGCGGGCGTTTAAAACAGGCGAAAAATGCCTGCGGTTCACAAAGGACGAAACACCATGGCAGATGCTGCCCTTCCCGTCAATCCGAAGATTTTCAACACCCGAAACATTGGCGTAACGGCGCACATCGACGCCGGCAAGACCACGTTCTCGGAACGCATTCTTTACTATACCGGCAAAGAACACAAGATGGGCGATGTGCACGAAGGCAATACGGCACTCGACTACGATCCGGAAGAACGCGCTCGCGGGATCACGATCACGGCAGCGGCGACGTCCTGCGAATGGAATTGCAAGCGCCTGGGCAAGATGATGGACATCAATTTGATCGACACGCCGGGACACGTCGATTTCACGGCTGAAGTCGAACGTTCGTTGCGCGTGCTCGACGGCGCGATTGTTGTGTTCTCCGGCGTAGACGGAGTGGAAGCGCAGTCGGAAACGGTGTGGCGCCAAGCCGATCGTTACGGCGTGCCGCGCATCTGCTTCATCAACAAGATGGACCGCGTCGGTGCCGATTTCTGGGACTGCGTGAATCAGGTCAAGACACGCCTCGGTGCAAAGGGTTACCCGATTCAGTTTCCGGTCGGCACGGAAAGCGATTTCACGGGCGTCGTTGATTTGGTGTACATGCGCCATTACATCTTCGACAAAGAATCGATGGGTAAGAAGTGGACGGACAACGACATTCCGGCGAATTTGATGGATGAAGCGAAGAAGCGCCGCGAAGAGTTGTTCCATTTGGTCGCGGATGTTGACGAAGAATTGGGCATGATGTTGCTGGAAGGCCAGGACCCGAGCGGCGATCAGATGCGCGAGGCGTTGCGCCGCATTACGCTGACGGGCAAGCACTTCCCGATCATGTGCGGTTCGGCTTACCATTATGTTGGTGTGCAGCCGGTGTTGGACGCGGTTGCGTTTTATCTGCCGTCCCCGAACGAAAAGAAATTCCCGGAAGGCCAGATTCCGCACAAGTTCAAGAAGATGATGGTCAAGGATGAAGTGACGGGCGAAGAAACCGAAAAGTCGATACCGGTGACGGAAATCCGCATGCCGTTGGAAACGGAACCGTTCTCGGGACTCGCGTTCAAGACGCTCTTTGACAAGCACGGCGATTTGACGTTTGTGCGCGTGTACTCGGGCCTGTTGCGCTCGGGCGATCGCCTCGACAACCCGCGCCGCGACAAGCGCGAAAAGTGCGGGCAATTGTATCTGATGCACGCCAACGAACGCGAAAAGGTTGACATGGCCTATCCGGGCGACATCGTCGCCGTCGCGGGATTGAAGCAAACCTACACGGGCGACACGTTGTGTTCCGAAGATCATCCAATCATTCTCGAAGCGATGAAGTTCCCGGACACCGTCATCAGCATGGCGATTGAACCTAAGAGTAATGCCGACAAGGACAAGTTGGCTCAGGCGCTGGCGAAATTGTCGAAGGAAGATCCGACATTTACGCATACGTTCGATGACGAAACGGGGCAGTTGATCATCGCCGGAATGGGTGAACTGCATCTCGAAGTCATCAAGAACCGCATGGTTCGCGATCACGGCGTCGATGCGAACGTAGGCAATCCGCGCGTCAGCTACCGCGAAACAATCACGGGCAGCGCGGAAGCCGAAGGCAAGTTTGTGCAACAGTCTGGTGGCCGCGGTCAATACGCCGTGGTGCGCCTGCGCATCGAACCGTTCTTGAGCGAGCGCGAAGATAAGATCGATTTCGAATCTGAAATCGTGGGCGGCACGGTACCGAAGGAATTCATCAAGCCAACCGAGCAGGGCATTCGTGGAGCAGCCAAGAACGGAATTTTGGGTTCAGGCTTCCCGTTGATCAACATGAAGGTGACGCTGTACGACGGCAAGTACCACGAAGTCGATTCATCCGAAATGGCGTTCACGATGGCGGGATCGATCGGCTTCAAAGATTGCGTTCGCAAGTGCGGGCCGGTTCTGCTGGAACCGATCATGACGCTGGAAGTTGTGACTCCGGAAGAATTCATGGGCAACATCATCGGCGATTTAAACAGTCGGCGCGCGGCGATCCACGACGTAGTGAATCGCGGGCATTTGAAGGTGATCCACGCGCGCGTTCCGCTCGGCGAAATGTTCCGGTACGCAACGGACAGCCGCTCGTTGTCACAGGGTCGCGCGACGTATTCGATGGAACCGCACGGTTACGAACCGGTTCCGCGCAGCCAGTACAAGAAAATTCTCGGTGACTCGTATACGGGATAGTATCAATCAGTTCAAAGTTCAAGGTCCAAAGTTGATTGTAGACAACTTTGGACCTTGAACGAGTTTTTCAGTTCTTTGATTCAGGCATAGGGTTCGGCGGCGTGGTCCGCTCGTTTATTGAAGAGGAAAAGGAAAGACATGTCAACCAACAAGATTCGAATTCGCATGGAAGCGTACGACCACGAATTGCTGGACCAGTCGGCGAGTACGATCGTCGAACGCGCGAAAGCCACGGGTGCCAAGGTTCACGGCCCGATTCCGCTGCCGACGCGGATCGAACGCTACACGGTTCTGCGCAGCCCGCACGTCGACAAGAAATCGCGCGAACAGTTCGAAATCCGCACGCACAAACGCCTCATCGACATCCACGACACGACGGCCAAGACGGTCGGCGCACTCGGCAAGTTGAATCTGCCGGTGGGCGTGGACATCAAGATCAAGGCGCACTAAGCGAATCCGAAATGCGTATATGGGTAGGACTTGACTCCGGAGTTTCCGCTGCTAATTTGCTGTTGTATGCGGCGGAAGTTTTGCTGATCGACATCCAACGTGTGAAGACGGATCGGGATATTGCCATTTCCAGTTTGACGTGGGAGCAGGTTTTTTCCATCAAATACCGGATTTAGAACGCGAGTTGATTTGCCATATAAGCGCGGCCATGCCTTGACGGGTTTGGTCGCGTTTGTTTTTATGGAGCGGGTGAGTATAAAGATCGAATCGATTCGGAACGGTAAAAATGCTGTTAACCTTTTGGGCTGGAGAAGAGAATGGCTGACAAACGATCCGACGAACTGCGCCAGATTTCAATTAAGACGGGGTTCATGCCGTATGCGGAAGGGTCGGCGCTGGTGTCGTGCGGGAATACGCAGGTCATTTGCACGGCGTCGATCGAGGAGAATGTGCCGCCGTTTTTGGTGGGCAAGGGACAGGGTTGGCTGACGGCGGAATACGGCATGTTGCCGCGCAGTACGCACACGCGAAAACCGCGCGATGCGGCGAAGGGGAAGCAGGATGGCCGGACGATCGAGATTCAACGCCTGATCGGCCGCGCGTTGCGCCCGGCGCTGGATTTGAAGAAACTCGGTGAGCGCACGATCATGATCGACTGCGACGTGCTGCAAGCCGACGGCGGAACGCGCACGGCGTCGATCACGGGCGCAATGGTGGCGCTGGCTTTGGCTGTCGAAAACCTCAAAGCGCGGGGCAAGATCACGACCGATCCGCTCGGGCCTTACGTCGCGGCGGTGAGTGTCGGAATCTGCGCGGGCGTCCCTACGCTGGATTTGTGCTACAAGGAGGACGTCGCGGCGGATGTGGATTGCAACGTGGCGATGACGGAAGAAGGGAAGTTCATCGAGATCCAAGGCACAGCTGAACACGCGCCGTTCTCGCGCGCGGAATTCGGGACGCTGCTGGATTTGGCTGAGAAGGGAATTCGCCAACTGATCGCGCTGCAGAAGCAAGCGGTGGGAGCGAAATAGTTCGAGCGGAAGGAGCCCGTCATGTACCGCAAAACACTCGTCCTCGGCACCGGCAACAAGCACAAGGCCATCGAGATTGCGCCGTTGATGAATGCTGCGGGGTTGCATCTGGATTTGAAAGCGGCGAGCGCGTACGGCGCGTTCGACCCGATCGAAGACGGCGACACGCTTGAAGAAAACGCGATCATCAAAGCGCGCGCAGCGATGGCGCTCAGCAACGAATGGTCGATCGCCGACGACACGGGGTTGTTCGTCGATGCGTTGAACGGTCGTCCAGGGATTTATGCGGCGCGCTATGCCGGGATAGGGTGTTCGTTCGCGGATAATGTGCGGAAGATGCTGGGCGAATTGGAAGGCATCCCGCTGGCTCAGCGCGGTGCGACGTTTTCGTGCGTGATCGCATTGTGCCGACCCGGCCAGGAGCCGGTCACGTTTGGAGGCGACTGTCGCGGACACATCGCGGTGCGTCCGAGCGGTGAGGGCGGATTCGGGTACGATCCGATTTTTGTAATCGACGCGTTGGGAAAAAGTTTCGCTGAAATTTCGACGGAAGAGAAGAACACGATCAGCCATCGTTCCATCGCCGTGTCGAAATGTCGTGAAGCCATCAAACTACTTCTGACGCCGACAAAGTGCTAGTTGTCCAACTTTGAATTTTGAACCCGGATTTTTTTATGCGAATCGTTTCCCTTCTTCCCAGCGCCACTGAAATCTGCTACGCGTTGGGGTTGCAGGACAGTCTTGTCGGCGTGACGCACGAATGCGATTACCCGGCTGACGCGACGACGAAACCCGTCGTCGTCGAGAGCGTGTTTCCGAACAATTGCAAGGATATGGCGCCCGGCGAAGTGGACGCGAAGATCGGCGAAGCGATCCGTAGCGGCGCGCCTGTGTACCGCTTCAAACCTGGCGCGCTGGAGACCGCCAAGCCTGACATCATCCTGGCGCAAGGACTGTGCGACGTCTGCGCGGTGCCGTACAAGTTCGTGATCGACGAGATCCGAAAAATGCGCGGCAATCCTCAAGTGATGTCGCTTGACCCGGTCGATCTAACGGGCATTTTGACGGACATTCGACGCGTCGGGGAACTCTGCGGCAAAGTGGATGAAGCGGGCGCGGTCGTCGACGCGCTCGAAGAACGCGTTGGCGAAGTGGCCGGCCCGACGCGCGCTCTCCCGGCGAACGACCGTCCGCGCGTGGCCGTGATCGAATGGACGGACCCGATCTATGTTGGCGGGCATTGGGTGCCGGAGTTGGTGGAACTGGCGGGGGGAATCGATGTGTTGGGTGTGCTGGGCGAACCGTCTCGCGCGGTGGAATGGAGCGCGGTCGTGGCGTCGAATCCGGACATCGTGATCATCGCGCCGTGCGGCTACGACATTCCGCGCGCGAAAGAGGAATTGCCGCGCTTGCAGGCTTTGCCGGGATGGAATGAGTTGTCTGCGGTGAAGTGCGACCGCGTTTATTTCCTGGACGCGAATGCCACGCTTTCACGCCCCGGGCCGCGCATGGTTGATGCACTGGAAGACATCGCGCAGATGATCCATCCGGAGATTTTTCCGTGCTTGGTGGAGGCAAGAAGGTGGAGCGAGTAACAGAGGGAAGCGGAGGAGATCTTCAGGAAGGATCTTCTCGATTTATAAAATGATTTCCGTACGACCCGCGTCTGGAATGTTCGGGAATAAGAGGTATACTGCGCTCAATGAAAGCGGACAATGCCACGCCGAATTCAGGGGATCGCGAAGAAGCGTCGAGTTCATCGATTTAAATCGCAGCGGACGACAGCGCTCCGTGTAAAGAACAAGTGATTACCTGAGTGTTAAAGCGATTTCAGAAGTGGATTGATTAAGGACTACATGAGCACCGAACTGACACGCAATTTCTCCATCATCGCACACATCGATCATGGCAAGTCCACGTTGGCCGACCGCCTTCTTTTGAAGTGCGGGGCGATTACTGAACGCGAGTTTCACAACCAGATGCTCGACGACATGGATCTTGAGCGTGAGCGCGGAATCACCATCAAGGCCAGCGCGGTGAGCATCAACTACACGCGCCCGTCCGATGGCAAAACGTACTCGCTGAACTTGATCGACACGCCTGGACACGTTGACTTCAATTACGAAGTGTCGCGCAGTCTCGCGGCGTGTGAAGGCGCGTTATTGCTTGTTGACGCGACGCAGGGCGTCGAAGCGCAGACGGTTGCCAACGCGTTGCTGGCGTTCGAACACAAACTCGACATCGTGCCGATTCTGAACAAGATCGATCTGGCGTCCGCACAGATCGATGCCAGCGCCGCTGAAGTCGAGCAGGTGCTCGGCATCCAGCAGGAGCGCTGCATCCTGGCCAGCGGAAAGATGGGTATCGGCGTCGATGAAATTCTCGAAGCCGTTGTGGAGTACATCAAGCCGCCCCAGGGCAGTGCTGATGCGCCGCTGCGCTGCTTGATCTTCGATTGCAAATACGACGACTACAAAGGCGTGATTACGTATCTGCGGGTTGTCGATGGGCGCATCAAAAAGGGCGACAAGATTCGCATGCATCATTCGCAGCGGACATTTGAAGTCGCCGAAATCGGGCGCTTCCGCCCGAAGCCGGAAGCGTGCGAATCGATGACGGCCGGCGACGTCGGTTACATGACCGCGACGCTGAAAGATATTCGCGATGTGAAGATCGGCGACACGGTTGAATCGGCGCTGACCGCGAAGGGTTCTGTCCCGCCGCTGCCCGGTTATGCTGAACCCAAGCCGATGGTTTTCTGCGGGCTGTTTCCAGCGAATCAAGGTTCGTTCGAAACGCTGAAACGCTCGCTCGACAAGCTCTCGCTGAATGACAGCGCGTTTGTGTATCAGGCGGAAAATTCGGACGCGCTGGGCTTCGGTTTTCGCTGCGGATTCCTCGGCCTGCTGCACATGGACATAGTCCAGGAACGGCTCGAACGCGAGTTCAACATCGAGTTGGTGAAGACTGCTCCGAACGTGACGTACAAAATCGAATTGAACGACGGCACGTCGCAGTTGCTCACGTCGCCGAGTAAGGTGCCGGACCCGTCCACGTACAAAGCGCTGCTGGAACCGATCGCGCACGTGCAGATGATCGTGCCGACGGAATTCATCGGCGTCGCGATCAAGCTGGCGGAAGACCGGCGCGGAAAGTTCATCAAGCAGGAGTTCATGGGCGACAAGCGCGTCATCGTCGTCTACGAAATGCCGCTGGCCGAAATCGTCTTCGACTTCTACGACAAATTGAAGTCGGCGACAAAGGGTTACGGAACACTGGACTATCATTTCATTCGCTATGAAGAAGCGAAACTGGCGAAGGTGGACATCCTCGTCCACGGTACGCCGGTTGATGCGCTGTCGATGATCTGCCATCGCGAAAGCGCCGAAGTGCGTGCGCGGAAAACACTGATCAAACTGCGCAAGCAAATCCCGAAACATCTGTTCGTGATCGCGCTGCAAGCGGCGATCGGCGGAAAGATCATAGCGCGCGAAACGATTTCGGCGACGGCGAAGGACGTGACGAGCAAATGCTATGGCGGCGACATCACGCGCAAACGCAAGCTGCTGGAAAAGCAGAAGGAAGGCAAAGCAAAGATGCGCTCGCGCAACATCGGCGCGGTGGAAGTTCCGCAGAAGGCGTTTTTGGCGGTGCTGGATACGAACGATGACGATGATGATTAAAAAAAAGTTCAAAG
>JANXLS010000963.1 GCA_025355035.1 Planctomycetota bacterium
AGGGTCGGAAAACTCAAGGAATTTCTCCAGTCGCTTGAGGTCGTTGACGTGGCTGTTCGGGCAAGGATGCAGGCACGGCACGATCCCCATTTCCTGTGTGCGGCGTGCGATTTCACCATAGGCGGTGGCGACGGGAAGCAAATCATCGTCGTCTTCCAGAGGATTGTCCGGGTTGGGGCGGGGGGCCATCAGCGTCAGGAATTTGGCGTCGGCGCTCTTCAAAAAGCGGACGATGTTCAAGCTGCGCTCAACTTCTTCTTCAAGGCTTGATCCCGGCCACATCGCACCGCCAGCCGTAATGCCGATCAAGTGCATGCTGTGCTGGCTGAGAATCTCGTTGAAGACTTCGACGCGATCTTCAAACTGCTCCACGACGCCTGTCGTCGTTTCAATGCATTTGAAGCCCGCTTTTTCGATGTCCGAAAGCGCGTTAATAAATCCGTCGTCGCCCCACGCCGCCGTGTGGCACGCCATCTCAATGTCTGCCATTTATTTTTCTATTCCCAAGAAGTCGAATGCGAAGCGCTCGTTTATAGCTGATCTTCGCGCCGATTCAAGCCGTGGCGCGATTTGCCTGTGAAATAATCTTTAGACCTACTCTCCCAGTGATCACTCCGCGAGACCCAACCTTCGTTTCAAACTCAAAACTCCTCACTTCCCCGCCGGAAAAACGAAGTTCGCCTTCGCAGCTTCCTTGACCCACTTCCGATAGTATTCCTCGAGTTTGTCGGGCTTCACTTTGAACACAGTTTCGATTGCTTCCGCCTCGCTTTTCCCGGATTTTAACATCCGGATCATTTGCGGTAGATAACTGTGGTCGAAGTTACGGTAAAAAAATTCGAGCTTCGAATACGCCAGTGCGTAGCCTTCGTGATCCGTTCCATTGCCCGGCCGATTTATCGTCTCTTCCCATGGCGGCGGACCGCCGCCGTGCATCGCCAAAGAGCCTTTCAACCGTTCGACCGCACCGGCTTTGGACGGCGAGGCTGGATTCGTATCGGATAAGAATTCGATAAACTGAGCCATCCCCTCGTGCAACCACCGATTGAGTTTCACGTCCTCGCCCGTCAGTTGTAAAAACGCATGAGTGCCTTCGTGGCAGATTGTATTCCGCGCCATTTCGTCCGCGCGTTCCGTG
>JANXLS010001015.1 GCA_025355035.1 Planctomycetota bacterium
GACAACTGAAGAATCACTCCAAACCGATCACATCCGCGAGGTCATCGAACTTCTCAATTCCGCTGACGAAGCCGTCGTCAAGAAAGCCTACGACGAATTGAAGTCATATGGTGGTGAAGCGGCCGATGAATTGGCCAACGGTCTCGATGAAGAAAAGCCGACGGTCAAAAAAATGTGCGGCGACTTGCTGCGCGAAATGGGCCCCGCCGCGAAGGAAGCCGTCAACAGTCTCATCTTTAAACTCAAAGACGCCGACGACAAAATCGGCCGGAAATACGCCGCGCTGGTTCTCGAAAACCTCGGTGCCGATGGCGTAGAAGCCGTCGATGACCTGGTATTGAGCCTCGACGACGACGACAAACCGCTGCGCCGCATCTGCGCCAACATTCTGAAAAAGATGGGCACTGCATACAAAGAAGCGACGCCGGAATTGATCGTTTACCTCACCCACGACGACAAGGCCGTTCGCAATCTCGCCAGCGAATTATTGCTGGGATTGGGCGTCGAAGCGAAAAGTGGCGTCCGCGATCTAATCGAAGTCATCGACGAACCGCCATTGCCCGCAGCCCCCAACCAGCCGCCGCAGCCCGCCAACGTAGCGAACGCCAACGACGTTGATTCCAAAATCCGAGCCGCAAAAGTTCTCGCCAACATCGGCCCCGCCGCCAAGGACGCCTTGTTGGGACTGAAAAAATATTCCGAGGACAAAGACCCCGATTTAAAGGAAGCGGTCAAAGTGGCGCTCGACAAAATAACCGAAGGCAAGCCCATCGAAACCTTGCTCCCGCCCCCGGACAAAACTACGAAGCCGAAGGAAGACAAAACGGTCACCCGAATCCCCGGCGAAAATTTCTAACGAAATAAAAAGGGCGGCTTTCCAGCTGCCCTTTCTATTTCATCAAGGCCGCTTCATCGCCTCCGCATACCGCTGAAAATACTTTAACCACGCCACCATCACCACGGATACTTCCTTCTTCTCGTTCCGCACAACATCCGCTGCATATTCATCAATCGTCCGCCCCCAATAAAAACTGACATAGCCTCCAGTACGATCCTTCGAGCGCTCAATGAATTTCGTCATCTCGTCAACACTGCACGACAGCGGAAACGTCTCCTCGATCACCAACGGCTTGCCGATGCGATACACTTCCATCGCGGCCAACGCCTTCTCCATTTCGCCGCTCTTCGGATAAAGATGAATGCTCACGAAATCAAACGCGCCGCTCACTTCCGGCGAATAAAAAACAGGCTTCGCACCGGGCCAGACCAGCGCCCACGGAATGTCGCCGACCGTTATCAGATGCCCGCGATCTTCCGCGCGAATCGCCGAAGTCAATGTGTCCACCCAAGCCCTCGCAATCTCAATCGATGTTCGTTTTCCGGCGTCCAGCGTCAGCCGCTGAACATAATATTTCCCCCCCAATTCCCCGGCCAGCCAACCCGCGTCTTTCTTCCCATCAAAAATCGGCTCATTCATCAAGTCGTAGCAAAACACCGCATGCGATTCCCGGCACGATGCCGCGACCGCCGACCAAAACCGAGCCTGCACCGCCCAGCGCGACGCTTCGTCCAACGCGTCATACCACGGCGGCGTGTTCGCCTTGTGGTAGCACCCCAGCCCCGTAATATCCAAATACAATCCTGTCTGCTCCGCCAACTCCAACAGCCGGCGCAACTGCGCGAGCGACTTTGCGTTTGGAGTCGCCGCGGCGCTCATGAATTTCTCGAGCTGCAAATGCACCCGCACCACATTCGCCCCCAACCCCTTCATCTCTCGAAAGTCGCGCCGCACCGTCTCCCATTCCGCGTCCCAATAATCCTCCAGCAGGCGCCCATTCTCGCCGCGGCTGTCGTGATCATAATTCACGCCCCACACGCGAAACGCC
>JANXLS010001060.1 GCA_025355035.1 Planctomycetota bacterium
AGGAAGAACCCGAGAACATGGGCGCATGGCGCTTCCTTCGCATCCTGCTCGGCGAAACAGTTTTCGGCACGCATCCGTTCAATTACGTTTCGCGAATCGCTTCGCCCAGCCCGGCGACAGGTTCCATGACGGTTCACAAACGCGAACAGCGCGAAATCCTCGACAAAGCATTCGCGGTGTGACAACATAGTTTAAAGTTCAAGGTTCAAAGTGCAAAGTTAACAGCGGATCATGAACTTTGAGCCTTGAACATTGAACTTCGAACTATGAGCCTTGAACTTTGAACTTTGAACTTCGAACTTCGAACTAATTTCCGGTGGAGACATGAAACGATGGCAGTCGAATTGAGAGTCCCGAGCGTTGGCGAGTCAATTAAGGAAGTCGAAATCGGCGATTGGTTGAAAAATCCCGGCGACAGTGTCAAGCGCGATCAGGCGATCGTCGTCATCGAAAGCGACAAGGCCACCGTCGAAGTCCCATCACCTATCGACGGCGTGATCACGAAGGTCCTCAAAAAGAAGCGCGAAAAAGCTGCCGTCGGTGACGTGATCGCCATCATCGAAGAAGCCGCCGGAGGCACCGCGTCCGCTCCCGGCAAAGCCGCTGAACCTGCAAAAATCACGACCGAGTCCGGGACGGCCCGGCCGAGCAATATCGTCATGCCCGCCGCGCGCCGAGCCATGGCCGAACACAACGTCAGCGCCGACCAGGTCGTCGCCACCGGCCCTGGCGGTCGCGTCCTCAAGGAAGACGTTCTGCGCCAGGCCGAGAACAAACCCGCCGCCGTCGCCAAGCCCGAAACATTCGCCGCGCCCGTCCCCATGCGCCAGGAAGAAACCGTCGCCATGACCCCGATGCGCCGCCGCATCGCCGAACGCCTTGTCCAGGCCCAGCAAAACGCCGCGCTCCTCACGACCTTCAACGAAGTCGACATGACCAACGTCATGGCCTTGCGCAAGGCCTATCAGGACCAGTTCACCAAGAAATACAACGTCAAACTCGGCTTCATGTCCTTCTTCGTCAAGGCTGCCGTGGACGCCCTTAAACTCATTCCGCAGGTCAACGCTGAAGTTCGCGGCGAAGACATCATCTACCATAACTATTGCGATGTGGGCATTGCTGTCGGCGGCGGAAAAGGCCTCGTTGTCCCGATCCTCCGCAACGCCGAACGCATGAGCTTCGCCCAGGTCGAAATAGCGATCTCCGACTTCGGCAAGCGCGCCCAGGAAAACAAAATCACGCTCGACGAACTCCGCGGCGGTACGTTCACAATCAGTAATGGCGGCGTCTACGGTTCGCTGCTTTCGACTCCGATCGTCAACCCGCCTCAGAGCGGAATTCTCGGCCTCCACACCATCCAGGAACGCCCAATCGCCCTCAACGGCCAGGTCGTCATCCGCCCGATGATGTACATCGCCATGACCTACGATCACCGCATCGTCGACGGCCGCGAAGCCGTCACCTTCCTCAAGCGCATCAAGGAATCCGTCGAAGAACCGTCCCGGATGTTGTTGGAAATCTAAACTGCTTATTTGGCATGTGTGATTTGGCATTTGTCATCTGGTATTTTTAAAGGCGAATTTCAGTACGTTTTGAATAGTGCTGTTGGCTAAAAATGACAAATGACACATTACTAATCACACATCACAAATGGGCCTTTCGAACAAGAGGCTTGTGTTAATGACCCACGATCTGATCGTCATCGGCGCCGGCCCCGGCGGATATGTCGCAGCCATCCGCGCCGCCCAACTCGGCCTCAACACCGCCATCATTGAAAAAGAATCCGCGCTCGGCGGCACCTGCCTGCGTGTCGGCTGCATTCCGAGCAAAGCGCTTCTGGAATCCAGCGAGAAATATCACGAAGCCAAAGAAGAACTTCACCGCCACGGCGTTGACGTCTCCGGCGTGGCGCTCAACCTCCCGACGATGCTCTCGCGCAAGGACCAGGTCGTCACTGCGTTGACTCGCGGCATCGATTCCCTGATGAAGAAAAACAAGATCACGCGCTACATCGGCCACGGTTCGCTCAGCGGCGGTGGAAAAGTTCACGTCGACGACGGCAAGGAAAAGAAGGAACTCACGGCCAAATACATCCTCGTCGCGACGGGTAGCAAATCCGCTCCGCTGCGCGGCGTCAATGTCGATGGCGTCCAGATCGGCACCAGCACCGAAGCCCTCAGCTACTCCGAAGTCCCCAAGCGCCTCGCCGTCATCGGCGCGGGCGTCATCGGCCTCGAACTCGGCTCCGTCTGGAAGCGCCTTGGCTCCAACGTCACCGTCTTCGAATACCTCGACCGCATCCTCCCCGGCATGGACAGTGAAGTCGCCGCGGAAGCACAGAAAATTCTCACCAAGCAGGGCTTCGAATTCCGCCTGAAGAGCAAAGTCACGTCCGCGAAAATCAACGCCGCGGGCGCATGTGTCGTCGAGTGCGAAGGCGCCGAACCGTTCGTCTGCGACAAAGTCCTTCTCGCCGTCGGACGCATTCCGAACACCGAAAAATTGAATCTCGAACCGGTCGGCATTCTCCTCGACAAGCGCGGACGCTTTCCCGTCAACAACCATTTCGAATCCGCCGTCAAAGGCATCTACGCCATCGGCGATGTGATCGTCGGCCCCATGCTCGCTCACAAAGCCGAAGAGGAAGGCGTCGCCTGTGTCGAAGGCATCGTCACCGGTTACGGCCATGTGAACTACGACGCGATCCCCGGAGTCGTCTACACGAACCCGGAAATCGCCTCCGTCGGCAAGACTGAAGACGAATTGAAGGAAGCGAAGATCGAGTACAAAAAGGGCGTCTTCCCCTTCCTTGCCAACGGCCGCGCTCGAGCGATCAACAGCACCGATGGCCGTGTGAAGATGCTCGCCGACGCCAAGACCGACCGCATCCTCGGCGTTCACATCATCGGCCCACACGCCGGCGACCTGATCGCCGAATGCGCCAACGCAATCGAATTCGGAGCCAGCAGCGAGGACATTGCCCGGGCCTGCCACGCACACCCCACGCTCGCCGAAGCCGTTAAAGAAGCCGCCTACGCCGTCAGCAACCGAGCGATTCATTTCTAATCGGCACTCGCCCGTCAGGTGTGCTAAAAGGTACACAGGGTTGAGCGTCGCCGCGAAACCGCTGGTTCATGTTTCCAACTGGAGCCCCACCCGTGGACAAACCGAGAATCGAAGCCGCCGTACGCGAAATCCTCGCTGCCATCGGCGAAGATCCCGCCCGCGATGGCCTGAAAGACACTCCGTCACGCGTCGGACGCATGTACGAAGAAATCCTCGGCGGCCACGCCACCGATCCCGGCAAACATCTCGAAACAACCTTCGACGAGAATTACAACGAAATCGTCGTCCTCAAAGACATCCCGTTCTATTCCATGTGCGAGCATCACATGATGCCCTTCCAGGGCAAAGCTCATTTGGCCTATCTGCCCGCCGGCCGCATCGTTGGGCTCAGCAAACTGGCCCGTCTGGTCGAAGGATTCGCCCGACGTCTCCAAGTCCAGGAACGCCTGACCTGTCAAATCGCCGATACGCTGATGACTAAACTCAACCCCCGGGGTTGCGCCGTCCTATTGGAAGCCTCGCACTCCTGCATGACTATGCGCGGCATCAAAAAGCAAGGCAGCATGATGGTCACCAGCGCCCTCCGCGGCCATTTCGTCACCAATCACGCTGCCCGAGACGAAGTCTGGGCCCATTTCTACCACAAGGGATAATTTGCTGCCGTCCCCCTCTCCTGTTTGGGGAGAGGTACTCCTGGGCGGGAGAGCGTGAGGCTTAGTATTTGATTTCGGACGACAAAGATATATCTCTCTTTATTATTCATAATCGCCCGATTGACTTTAAATCGATTCATTCTTCGCCCATCCTCTTATTTTATTGTATCTCTCTTAGCAGCCCGTTGAAAAAGGCTCGCATGGAAAAATCCGGCGCTTTTTGTCCGGCTCTTCGTTGCGAGCTTCAAGCGTTATC
>JANXLS010001080.1 GCA_025355035.1 Planctomycetota bacterium
GCCGACTTTGTTCAGCGCTTCCAATGCGCGCGCTCGACGCTCGCGTTGCGGAACGCCGGCGTAAAAGAGAGGCACTTCGACGTTCTCCACAATCGAGAGCGATTGGATCAGATGGAACGCCTGGAAGACGAAGCCGATGTTGCGCGAGCGCAAATCAGCCTCATCGTTGTCCGAGAGCGTACTGACGTCGATGCCATTGATCAGCACTTGCCCGGTCGTGGGTCGGTCGAGACAGCCGAGCAACGCCATGAGCGTCGATTTGCCCGATCCGGATGGCCCGGTGATCGCCACAAATTCGCCGCTGCGGATGTGCATGTTGATGCCTTTGAGCACCGTCAATCGGCCCGTCGAAATTGGAAAGCTTTTTTCGATGTTCTGCAATCGAATCATTTGTCAACCCGATCACGTGTTACCGTCGTCAGGGCTGTCGTCGCGGGCACGGTTGTCACACCGGGTGATTTGCGCGTGGGCGGAAGTTCGACATGTTCGGGTTCGTAGAGCATGACGGCGTCGCCTTCCTTTAATCCGTCTTGAACAACGACGTGCGTATCGTTGTTGCTGCCGAGTTTGAGTTCCCGGCATTCGATTCCGCCGCTCTTGACGTAAGCGAAATTGCGTCCGTCGTGTTTGAAGACGGCGTTTACCGGCACAAGCAGGACATTCTTGAGTTCGTCGATTTCGATCTCGATTTTGGCACTCACGCCGGGTTTGATTTTTAAATCGCCTTTGCGAAGTTGAACCGTCAGCGTGTAGTTATTTGTCGCGTCGAAATAACTCCGGCTGGCGACATTGCCGATCGTATCGACGGTTCCGATTTCATTCAAATCAGGATACGCGTCGGCAGAGATGACAACGCGCATACCCTTCTTAACGCGGTTGATGTCGACTTCAGCGATGTTTGTTTTGATGATCATTTCATCCATTTTCGGAAGCGTGATCACCGTCTGATTGTAGTAGACCTGCGCGCCCACTCGAATCGGTCCGTTGCCGCGGGAGTACCGCCCCTCATCGTCGCCCGAATCGCCATAGATCACCAACCCGTCGTTGGGCGCCTTTAAATTCGTGGCTTCGAGTTGCTCTCTCGCGATTTGCAGCCGATCTTTGAATTGACGCTGCTTCTCCTGCTTGGCTTCGTACTCCGCGTTTTTTTGGCGGAGCTTGTTTGCATTTACATTTTCGATGGTCTGCGTCGCGGCTCGAGTGGTCTCAACATCGGCCTGCTTCGCGGTGAGGCTGACGGGCCGCGTATATTTTCGGAACACTTCGAGTTCGCTCGTCGTGACTTCGGCCTGAATCTGCGCGGCGCGGTATCGGATACGTTCTTTTTCAATGTCGGTCGGCGTTGCGAATCCTTGCGCGATCACGTCTTTATCGGTGATCAATTCGTAGGATTCTTTAGCCTGTTTGACCTCCGATTCCGCCTTTTCGATCTCCAGTTTCATCTTGCGTTCCGACTGAGGCAGTTCGCCTTTCTCGGCTTTTTCGTATTCCAATTGCGCGGCGCGATATTTGAATTGAGCCTGAGAAAGCGCGTCCGTGTTTTCGCGCTGGGTGATCTCGACCGCCTGCTTGGCGATATCAACATCCGACGCCGCAGCTTTGTAATCGCCCTCAGCGGTTTCGACGTCTGTTTTCTGCTTGGCGTTGTTGAACGAAACCAACTCCTGCCCTTTTGTGACGTAACTTCCTTCGGGGACGATTGAGGTGATCGTCATCGTATCCGATCGGACTTTGTGGCTGATCTTCACGGATTCTTTTGCGTCGATTTTGCCCGTGCGCGAAAGAACGATGTGTATATTTCCGCGCTCGACTTTGGCGATGGCTTCCTTTTCGTTGGGCTTGACTACGGCGGCAGACTTACCCATGCCATGCACGCCATACCACCACCCGGCACCGGCGCAGAGCAGCGCTGCGAGAACAATCCAAATCTTCACGCGCTATTTCTCCTTCGGCAGAACGTCGGCTTCGGCCGCCCCGGTTGTCAAATCAGCGAGGACACGCTCTTTCGGAATTCCATCGGCCTGCAAATCCAAGACGCCCAAACTGCGGCGCAATTGAAGATCTGCGATGGCGTGATCGACGATAAATTGGATGTCGTCGTTGCGGGCTTTTAACAACGCCTGCTGCGCATCGGTCACGTCACGACTGGTTTTGACGCCTTTACGAAAAAGAGTTTCGGCGTACGCCAAACGTTTTTCGGACGTGACCAGAATCTTCTTTTGAATCTCCATCGATTGTTCGATGCGTAGCAAATTTCGCAGTTGTCGCCGCACCTCCGCGGCTATGTTGTCGCGAAACAACGATGTTGAGCGGCGTATTCGATCAAGCGAGATCTCCGCCTGGCGAGCGTTCACTTTCTCGTTGACCTTGTCAAGCGGCAGCGACAGCGTCAGTCCCGCCGTGCCCGAGCGATCCTTGAGCGCTTGATTGACGAACTGCCGCGCGTGGGCGTCCATACCGCCGGTCAGTTGAAGATTCAACTCCGGCAAAAGGTTGTTCTGGGCAATCTTGACGCCACGTTCGGCATCAACGATTTGATCGTCGAGGCTGGCGAGATCCAGACGATTTTCGGACGCGATTCGGATCGCCAATTCGGCGTTCAATTTAACCGGCACGAGTTTCGGCAATTCATCGGTTTTGATGTCGAGCGCAACGCTGTCGGGGATGCCGAGAAACGTTTTGAACGTCAGCAGCGAATCTTTGTGCGACTCTTTTGCATCGCGAAAATCGTTCTCGGCCTGAAGACGTTCCTGTTCGGCGCTGAGCACATCCAGTTCGGATTGACGCCCAATTTTAAAAAGGGATTGGGCGCGACGGTACAGAAAGTCGGTTTGTTCAAACCGCTGCTTGTTGTTTTCAACCACCTGAACTTCCCGGACCAGATTATAAAACTGGCGGACCACTTCGATTGTGAAATCTTCGCGGTATAATTCGAATCGTCGGAGTTGGTACGTCATGTTGCGCTCGGCCTGCGTCAACGGTTCGCGCGCGATGGTTCTTCCGAATCCTTTCAACAACGGCTGAGTCAATGTAAAAAGCGCGGAACTCGAGTTGGCATCGATGCCCGGCCGAAGCGTCGCGGTACCCGACGTACTCAACGCGAGATTCAAATGAGTGGAAAATTCTGTCGCGAGATCCACGCCAAACGTCCCCGTTCCAGACAACGCCCGAGCGGCGGGCGTGTTGCTGCCCAGAACGCCAAGCGTACTGCTTAAATGGGGATCGAAGATGTGGCGGGCCTGAATGTAGTTGAGTGCAGTCAACGAGTTGGTATCACGTTCCCCCGCGTAGTCACGATTGTATTTTGTGGCGATGCGAATGGCATCGGCGAGTGTGAGTTTGGCGAGATCTTTGATTTCCGTGAGGTCATTGAATTTTGCATTCGCCGCGTCACTCTCGCGCTTTTCATTGCGATTGGAGACAGAGCGGGAAAGACGTTCTTTGCGATCCGCCTGAACGCTCGTATCCGCTTTTTCGACGAGGATCTCCGCCCGCTCGACGATCGCTTCGCGCGCGTTAACGCCCTCGCAGGTGACGGCGATGTAGAGACAAAATCCCAGGAACCGATTTGAAAATCGCACGTCTTCCCCTTGGCAGATTGCGGAAATGGCGTTGTGTATCTACACGGATTAAGTGAGAGACGTAGTGGTGTATGTCAACTCTAACACTTATACGATAATTTTTGGTCACAAAAAAGAAGAACGAGGGGAGGGATTGCTGCATCAAAACCGAGGGGATTTTGGATTGTTTTATTGCACTAAAATTCCCGGTTACTTCGTCTACCAGTGCTCTTGCATTCTCGTCTTCAACCGGTTCTACTTTTGAATCTCAATCGCATCCTTAAAGTGGAGCAACATCCATGTTCGTTACTGTTTCAATTTCTCGTCGCTGCGCGCTCTGGCTCGCAACTCTTTTCGCGTTGGTTTGCTTTGGCACGGTAGCTCGTTGCGGCGAAGCGAAAGAGAAGATGGTGGATGAAAACGAGGGGATCATCAAAGGTCTGAAGCTCGCCAAAGGGTTTAACGCTTCGCTGTGGACCTCGAACAAGCAGATCATTAATCCCGTCTCGATTTCATTTGACGATCAAAACCGGCTGTACGTTTGCGAAACGCATCGTTTTCGTGTTGGCGGTGGTTTGGATATTCGCGAGCACAAATACATGTACCTCGACGACATTCAATGCAAAACCACAGCGGACCGAACGGCCGAGTACGAGAAGTACAAAGACAAGTTTAAGCCCGGATACTTCACCACGTCCAAAGAAAAGATTGTGCTGCTCGAAGACACGACGCATTCCGGCAAGGCGGACAAAGTCTCCGTTTTCGCGGAAGCGTTCAATGATCCGCTCGACGGTCCAGGCGTGGGTGTGTGCTGGCACGACGGAAAGCTGTACTTCGCATGTGTTCCGAAGATTTGGGAACTCACCGGCGCGAATGGGGCGGGGCCGGCTGAAAAAATCAACACCTTCTTCGACGGTTTTGGAGTACGCATTTCGATCAGCGGACATGACGTTCACGGAACAATCGTTGGGCCGGATGGAAAGCTTTATTGGTCGATGGGCGATCGCGGATTCAATGTGACGGGACATGAAGGACAGAAAATCGTGAATCCATTTACCGGCGGCGTCTTCCGCGCAAATTTGGACGGCAGCGATCTTGAGCAGGTTTATTTCGGATTGCGCAATCCGCAGGAGTTGGCGTTCGACGAATTCGGCAATCTTTTCACGGTGGACAACAACGCCGACATCGGTGACGGCGCGCGGTTGACCTACATTCTCGACGGCGGCGACACCGGCTGGCACATGGGCTGGCAGTTGCTCGGCAATCGCGACTTTTCGAAATTGGCGGGCTTCGGCGAATCAAAGCACCTGGACCCGTGGCTCGAAGAAGGCTTGTGGAAATCGCGCTTCGATACGCAGCCCGCGAATCTTCTCCCCGCAGCCGGGATCATCACCAGCGGCCCGTGCGGATTCGCCTACGCGCCGGGGACCGGTTTGCCGGACGCCTACGCGCGGCATTTTTTCATTTGCGATTACACATCCGGCAGCAGTTCCGCGCTTCATTCGTTTGTCGCCGCCGAAGAAGGCGCCGGATTCACAATCAAAGACAATGATAAATTCCTGACCGGCGTGACCTGCACCGATGTTGCATTTGGCTACGACGGACGCATGTACGTCTGCGACTACGGCGGCGGATGGGGCCTCCCCGGCAAAGGCTGCATCCTGGCCATCGCTGATCCCAACGGCATCAAGAAGCCAATCGTCGAGGAAGTTCGAAAACTCTTTGCCGACGGCATCGCGAAGCTCGATTCGAAGGCACTCAGCGCGTCATTGAAACACGCTGACATGCGCGTGCGGCAACGTGCTCAATTTGAACTTGCCAAACGCGGCAAGGAAGGTCTTGCAGCATTGACGGAAGCCGCAAAAACGCAGGGCGATGTGCTGGGGCGAGTACACGGTATTTGGGGACTGGGACAGTTGGCCAAGCGCGAATCGGAGAGCTTGAACACGCTCGTCGATTTGCTCGGCGACAGCGACGCTCGGGTTCGCGAGCAGGCGGTGAAGGTATTGGGCGACGCTCATTTCGCTCCGGCGACGGAGAAGATCCTGAAGCTCCTGACCGATCCCAGCATCCGCGTCCGTACCTTCGCGGCGATTGCGTTGGGCAAACTGAAGTGCAACACCGACGTCCCGGCGTTGCTTGATATCCTGCGCGAGAACAACGACAAAGACGCGTACCTTCGCCATGCCGCGGTGATGGGTTTGGCTGGGACAGGCGATGCGGCTCTTTTGCACGCACACATGACCGACTCGTCGCGCGCGGTGCGGCTCGGCGTCTTGCTCACGCTGCGCCGGTTGGGCGATCCGGGCATCGCCGTCTATTTGAAAGACTCAGACCCCCTGATTTATGCGGAAGCCGTTCGCGCCATTTATGACGTTCCGCTCACCGCCGCGATGCCGTTATTGGCTGCGGAGATCAAACGCGTCGTTGCGACGCCAGACGCGTTCAAGCAATTGACGCCGCTCCTTTTCAGCCGCATTCTTAATGCAAACTATCGCTACGGAAACGCAGAGCAAGCTCCGCTGATCGCGGAGTTCGCTGCAACACCCGCGGTGCCTGAGAGCGTTCGTATGGCCGCGTTGGAGATGCTCGAAAAGTGGGAGCAGCCGACGTTCGTCGATCCTGTGCTAGGACTGCCACGACCGGCCCTTAAGCGGGAAAAATTGGGGGTCGATGCCACGATCAAAAATTCGCTCCAAACCATTCTCTCCGAGAACGGAGCGATCTCAGCCAAGGCTGTCGATATGGCCATCGCGTTTGGTGTCCCTTTGACCGAAGAGACGCTGATGACTTTTGTCAAAGATTCAAAACGCGGTGAGGAACTTCGCGTCGCTTCGTTGCAGCAGTTGTTTCTTAAAAAGAGCCAGCCGCTTGCGGCGTTGTTGCCGTCGCTGGTCGCGGATGGAAGTTTAAAGCTCCGCGTTGCGGCGTTGGCTGCGCAGTTAGAAATGGACCCGGCCGCTGGCATCACGGCGGTGCGATCGATACTCGGCACGGGTTCGCCGATCGCGGCGAATGAAATCAAAGTGGCAATGGATCGCACTACCGGCCCATGGAACGCCTTGAAAATGGGCGCACCTTCTACGTCGGATTACGCTGACGCGAGCAGCAAAATGGGCGTCGTTTTTTCCTGCGTCAAAGAATTCGGCGAAGCCAACATCAAAGCCGGAGTGAAGGACGGCACGCTTCCGCGCCTGAACGACGGCCTCTCCGCAAAAAATGATGACGATCTCGAGAACAGCGTTTGGATCGATACGAACGGTTCGCGCATCGTCTGCGATTTGAAGCACACGATCGATGTCGGCGCGGTCAACACCTTTTCGTGGCATGTGAAAAATCGCGCGCCGCAACATTTCGATCTGTGGGGTTCTGCCAAAGAAAAGCCGGACGCGGCAGCCAAGGATCTCAAAAAAGAATGGACGCTGATCGCCCATGTCGATTCATCGAAATTGAACGATGGTGGAAAACATGGCAGTTCGGTTTACAACGCGGGTGGCAGTCTTGGACACTTTCGCCACCTCCTTTGGGCCAATACAAAACAAGGTTCGGGAACCTTCATTTCTGAGATCGACGTTTACGAAAAAGGCAAATGGCAGTTCTCGCCCCAGGGCGATTCGCACTTGCAGCAGGACGTTTTCGCTCTGCTCGGCAAAACCTCAGCCCCTGCCGCAGCCGATGTCTTGATCGAATGGCTCGACAAAATGGCCGCTGGGAAATTGGATCCGGTGCTGCACCTTGATCTGATTGAAGCGGCCGAAGCGCGCAAAGAAGAGAAGCTCGTCAAGCGCATCGACGGGATGAAAAAGTCTTTTCCGGAAAACGACAAGCTCGCTCCGTATCGAACGACGCTGGTCGGCGGTGATGTTAAAACGGGTGAAGAGATTTATTTATTCCACGCAGCAGGCTGCATGAAGTGCCACAAAATCGGCGGCGAAGGTCACGAAGCAGGCAGCGACGTCGGACCGAAGTTGGGCGGTGTCGGGACGCGCTTGAAGCGGGAGAAAATCCTCGAATCGCTGATCGATCCCAGCGCCGTAATCGTCCCGGGCTACGGCACGACAACGTTCCGCATGACCGACGGGTTGATGGTGACTGGCAGCGTGATCGAAGAAAACACGGAGGAGATCAGCGTCAAACTGGCTGATGGAAAGACCGAAAAAGTAAAAGTCGCTGACATCAAAAAACGTGCTCAACCCGTATCGCCCATGCCGCCGATGGGACCGGTATTGAAGCCGCGCGAACTTCGCGATT
>JANXLS010001113.1 GCA_025355035.1 Planctomycetota bacterium
CGGAACTTGCCCGCTTACGCGCCCGATACGAAGTCACAGAACGGGAACTGCATCTGGAGCTGTCGAAGCAGTATCCCGATTTCAAAATCGGTCCGAAGTTTGAAAACGAACGTGGTGAGCGCAAGACGACGATTGGTTTGACATTGGGCATCGACATTCCGATTTTTGACCGCAACCAGCAGGGCATCGCATCCGCGAAGCAAAAGCGTGACGAAATCCGAGTGAAATATGAAGCCTCTGCGAATCGAGCACTGGCGGCGCTCGACCGCGCCTATGCCAACTGCACGTTATCAGCAGGAAAACTGAATCTACTCACCACGCTCGTGATTCCGCGCGCCAACACCAATGTTGATTTGGCCCGCAAAGCCTTGGATGCGGGCACATCCGACACGTTGCGATTTCTTGAAACCGAACGCAGTCAGCGCGCAGTGTTGCTCGATGCGCTCGACACGGAATTGGCTTTGCGGAATGCGTGGATCGAACTTGAACAGGCGGTCGGGTATCCGTTGACGACTTTTCCGGGCGAAATCCTGTCAGACACACCGGCACTTGATCAGCCCAGCGGCTTCACTCCAACTACGACCAAACCCTGAAGATCGCGAGGACGATTACGAAAATGAGATCGCGCAACAAAAGTTTGGATGTGCTGAGAGCCATCGCCGTGTTCATGACGTTTGGGCGTCACATGGCTGCTCCACAAAAAGATTTGCCGCCGCTTGTCTATAACATTTTGCACGCCTGGTTCAAAACGGGATGGGCGGGCGTGAGCCTGTTTTTCGTGTTGAGCGGATTCCTTGTGTCCAGCTTGATGTTCAATGAATTTGCCAACACGGGAGGGATTCGATTCGCACGTTTTTACATTCGGCGCGGCTTGAAGATTTACCCAGCATTTTATTGTTTGCTGGCAGTCTCGCTAGTTTTGGCTTACGCGGGACCGCATTACTTTCAACGCGATTTAACGCCGCCAGGGAAACTTGAATGGAAGATCGTGCTGAGTGAAATGTTCTTTCTGCAAAATTACCTGGGATACATTTGGGTTCATGTGTGGTCGCTCGCGGTTGAAGAACACTTTTATATTTCATTGGGGATATTGATCTTTTTGATCATGAAGACTTATCCCCTGATCAGCCCCGGCACCGCCGCGCACGATCGATTCAAGCCTGTTCCGTGGATATGCGCGATGGTCTTCGTTACGTGCCTCGTTTTGCGGTATCTTTACCTGTCAGGGGCTCCGCGAACGATGGACGAACGTTTCGCGGGAACCTGTTACACGCACTTGCGCATCGACTCTCTATTCTTTGGAGTATTCCTCGCCTACTTTGCGAAATTTCGGTCGTCGTCCTTTCTAACGTGGGTCAAGGGGCATTCAATCTTGCTGCTCGCTACCGGATTGGTGCTGATCGCGCCGAGCTTGAAATACGAGGAGACCGACGCCTTCATGTTCGTACCGGGCTTCACGTTGATGTACATGGGCTTCGGCTGCCTGTTGCTGTTCATGCTCTATCATGACTGGAAACCAGCCGGTCGCTTCATAGCAAAATTCTTCGATCTGCTCGCCTACGTCGGGCAAAATTCATATTCGGTTTATCTGTGGCATTTTCCGGTGATGTACATCATCGGCTTGTTTCTTCCCTCGACCGGTAATGCGTACTATGCGCTGATCGCCGTGCAAAACGTCGCCGGGTTGATCGTTGGCCTGGTCATGGCAAAGCTGATTGAAATGCCGGTCTTGACGCTGCGGGATAAATTTTTCGCGCCCACGAAGGGGCTGACCGCAGGTGTTTGATCGAGCGCGGTAACGAGGAAACGAAAGTATGGCGATAGACCCAATTTGTGGCATGACCGTCGATGAATCATCCGCCCTGCCGGCTGCGCTTGATGGCCAGACGTATTATTTTTGCAGCGAGCACT
>JANXLS010001115.1 GCA_025355035.1 Planctomycetota bacterium
TTTCAATCAGGTGCCGATCGTCGTTTCGGCATACGACGCGGAATTGTTCGGGCATTGGTGGGAAGAAGGCCCGGCGTGGATTGAAGCGGTCGAGCGCAAGATGTGTTGTGATCAGGCGAAAGTCCGGCCCGTAACTCCGTCGGAATTTTTGTGCGAACATCCGTCGCACCAATTGATGATGCCCGGAGCTTCGACATGGGGAAAGAACTCCACGTTTGAAACGTGGCTGGACGCGCGTGAGTATCAGCCGAACGCGTGGATGTACCGGCACACGTTCCGCGCGATCGAAGACATGGCCACGTTGGCCACTGAACGCAAAGGGGCGGAAGGAATCGAAAAACGGGCGCTCAATCAGGCCGCGCGTGAAACGATTCTTGCGCAGGCGAGCGATTGGCCGTTCCTGATTTCGATGGGGCAATCGATTCGTTACGCCGAAGTCCGCTTAATCAAACACATCAGCCGCGCGCGCGAATTGATCCGCCAGATTCAGTGCAATAAGATCGACGAAACTTATCTCCGAACATTGGAAGTAGCCGATTCCGTTTTGAAAGAAGAAATGGACTTCCGTGTGTTCAGCAAGACCCTTTAGCCAAGTCCATTTCTCGAAGAATGAGAAATACTCCGTCAGAACGTTTTTTCGAAAGGCCGTGTCGTGGCGAGTTCAGAAGGGCAGTATCGAAACATTCAGAAGGGCGTTGTGTATCTTGCGGGTTCCGGCCCGGGCGATCCGGGCTTGATGACAATGCGCGCGGCAGAGCTGCTGCGTGAATGCGATTGCATAGTATACGATGCGCTCGTCACGCCGGAGATCATGGCGAGCGCCAACCCGCTGGCGGAAAAAATTTATGTTGGAAAGCGCGGACCGGTTCACGCGGTTGAGCAATCCGGCATCAACGACATCCTCCTGCAAAAAGCCCGTGCCGGAAAAAGCGTTCTGCGCTTCAAGGGCGGCGATCCGTATCTCTTTGGACGCGGTGCCGAAGAAGCGCTTTACCTGATCGAAAACGGTGTTTCTGTGGAAACGATTCCCGGAGTCACCGCAGGCATTGCCGCGCCAGCGTATGCTGGAATTCCGGTCACGCATCGCGAACATGCCAGTGCCGTCGCGTTCGTAACGGGGCACGAAGATCCGACAAAGCCGGAGAGCGCGCTGGATTGGGCGTCACTATCGAAGGTTGGGACGCTCTGCTTTTACATGGGCATCAAAAACCTCGGTCGAATCACGTCGGAGTTATCCAAACACATTTCGCCCGAGACGCCCGCTGCAGTCATCGAGTGGGGTACGACGCGACGGCAGAGGACTGTCACCGGAACACTTGCTACGATCGAAAAGATCGTGCGGGAAAACGGCATTCAGGCCCCCGCGCTAACTATTGTTGGCCACGTCGTTCAATATCGTGAGAAGCTGAATTTCTTCGAACGCGCGCCACTCTTCGGCAAGCGGATCATCGTCACGCGCGCCCGAGCGCAAGCGAGCGATCTTGCGGATGGTCTGCGTGTCCTGGGTAGTTCCGTCTATGAATTCCCGACGATCCGCATTGCTCCATCAGCGAAAAATGATTTAGCAGCAGCCGTAAAACGCCTCGCGGCTGGCGAATTCGATTGGGTGATCTTGACGAGCGTCAATGGTATCGACATGCTTTTCACCGAGATGAAAAAGCAGGGATACGACGCGCGCAGTTTCAAAG
>JANXLS010001131.1 GCA_025355035.1 Planctomycetota bacterium
GTTTGAAACAGGCGAATGCCGAGGGCGTCGTATTCAAGCGCGTCGATGCGCCGTACACGCTGGGGCGCCCAGCCAGCGGCGGGCCACAGTTGAAATTCAAGTTTATCGCGACGGCCTCGCTGATCGTGGCGAGCGTCAACAAAGGCAAGCGCAGCGTGGCACTGGACCTGCTGGACGGGAAGAAGAGGATCGCTGTCGGCAACGTCACGATCCCGCCAAACGCAGACGTGCCAGGCCCCGGCGCAGTCAATGAGGTGCGCTACCTGTACGCCTTCAAAGGCGGCAGCCTGTACCAGTCGGTCTACATCGGCGTTCGCGATGACATCGACGCAAAGGACTGCACTACCGCTCAACTGAAATTCAAACCGGAAGAAGACGACGACGGCGAATAATCCCGCTGTTGCCCAAACGAAAACAATTTTATGCCAGCCCACGCAGATCGCCGCCTGCGTGGGCATTTTCATTTCATGCGGCCCATCATTGGAGAATTGCCATGCCGACTCGAATTTTGAACCTCATTCCCGCCAACCGCCGCGACAAGCTGTTCGCCGAAATCCGCCATTTGATCAATGAAGTCGACGCGCAGGACCGCTCGCTGGAGCGCTGCGGCGAGGGCATGGCTACTATCGACGAAACGCTCGAAGAAATCTGCGGTCTGTTGCGCCGCGAGGGCAAACGCGCCAAGAAGACCTGCGTTGCCGTCGCCGCGTAACGCATCTCACTTCGCCGTGAAATTATCCACCAGGGGCGTTCCCGCAAATTTGCGGGAGCGTCCATTTTGCATTTCAGTTAGCGAGGCGAACTATGATTTTATCAAATCCTTACCCGCCGCTCGACGATGAAGATTTTTCGGAGCCGCCGCGCCCCATCGAATGGTTACGGCACTTCACCATCATCATTTTCAATCTCATCCGTTAGCGGCCCGAACGCGGAGACTTCGCATGAATAAGCGCAGGAAATTTGTTTTCGACGAGCTCTACCGGCTCGTATGTGATTTTGACGACGCGACGTTGGCCAGCAGCGTTAAAAGCGACTGGGACGTGGATCATGAACTGGGCGCGATTCTCATCCGTCTCTGGGTAATCCCCAATCTGGATCTGGCACAAATGACCAGAATCAGCAACAGGCGGCACCGATCCACGGAACCAGGAACCATGAGCATTAGCCAGTGTATAACACTGTGTTGTTCCAGGGATAACATAGATCTTGGACAGATCCATCGCCACGCCATCCTTGTCC
>JANXLS010001165.1 GCA_025355035.1 Planctomycetota bacterium
ACCGACTTCGACATCGTCTGCAACAACGAAAAGATTTCGTGCAAAATGAACGGCGTTGAATCGTTCAGCATCGACTTAAAAGATGAAAAGTGGCAGAAGCCCCAGGGCAAATTCAAGAAGCCGTACGCGTCCCTTCCGCGCCTGGGATATCTGATGCTGCAGGACCATCATTCGGTCGTGGCGTTCAAGAACATCAAGATTAAAGTGCTGCCCCCACCGGCGGAGAAGTAAAAGAGTGCTGAGTGCTGAGTGCCTCAGCGCTCAGATTCCGATTCGTCGATCGCGCGCTGCAATCTTCCAGCGCTCGATCATCGTCCGATCGCAGATGATGTTTGCTTCCTGATGCAAAGCCACTGTCGGACAAATGTGCAACGGAATTCCATACACGGCATCACCGACTTTGTAATCGCCGCCGTTCTCGGCTTCGATCACGAGATGCTCTTCGTTGTGCATGATCACGCTGCTCCCGACGAGTTCCGGAAAGATCACGCGCGGATGCGGACGCTCTGACGCGACCGCCTTGTGTCCCAAATCCAAACACAACCGCTTCGCGCCCGGCTTGCTGATAACACGCGTCAACACCGCTGCGGCAACTTCAAATCCAAGATCGGGGAAATTCATCGAATAACCCGCATCCCACAACACGTGAGTGCCGGGGCTGCATTCAATGTTCAACTCTGCGTCGCGCTTGGCATGAATCGGGAACGTCGGCGTTCCGCCGGCCACAATCGCCGGGACCGGCATTCGGGCAGCAAGCAACTCCCGACGCAGCGCTTCGACCGGAGCAAACGCGTCATCGCACTTCTTCTTCCGCGCTTCCACATCCGTATCGTGAATGTGCCCGTCATAGGTATGCAATCCGCCCACGACAAGGCGCTTGTCGGAACAAATCAGTTTGTATAATTCCACGGCGCGCGGCCCGGCAGGAACTCCTGTGCGGCCTTGTCCGCAATCGATGTCGAGCAACAATCGAAATGGACGATGAGGCGGTTGATTGGCGTGCGCGAGTTTCTGGATGGTGCTTTCGTCATCAACCAGGCATGACAACGTCGCTCCAGATCGGAAGAGCGTCTCCAGAACCGCATACCGGGCGACTCCCGGACCGCAGGGCTGAAACGCCAGCAGGACGTCGGTAGCGCCAACGGTCACTGCCATCTCTGCTTCGGCCACAGTTGCGCATTTGAATTTCGTGATCCCCGCATCCAAATGCATGCCCACAATTTCAGCGCATTTGTGCGTCTTGATATGCGGCCGCAACTTTGACGGGTGGCCGGCGATTTCGATCGAGCGCCGTATGTTGCGCTCGATCCGATCCGGATAAAAGAGCAGGGCGGGGGAGCAGACCGTATCCGTATTGTTAACCGTGTACCAATCGTTCACTTTTTTATCGCCCAATTCTCATCAAAAAAATCTGCTTCCACAACCTTCGCCGGCCAGCGTGACGTCGCCGGTTCGTGGATGTCAAAAATCGCCCAGTCCGGAAGCTTTGCGTTTTGCTTGGCGTTGTTCAGATACTCGTTTTCCCGGAATGTGAATCCGCTGTTCACGACGACGTATCGCCTCGGGTTCAACGGATTCGGATAGATCAACGCCGGCACGTGATGATCGGCCGAGAAGGACTTCGCACCGACCGTCACATTCTTCCCTTCCCATTTAATCGGCAGTTTGTCGACAATCTTTGCGAGAATTTTGTTGCTCGACGGATCGCCCCATAGAATCAGATTGCTGTTGGCAAACATTTCGTCGGAGACTTGATCGTCGTTCACGACGCGCGCTTCACCGCGATACGTTTTCCGCCAGTGATCGACGGCGTGAGCCATCTCGGCCTTCACCCACGCACCGGATTTTTCGTTGATCGCAGTGCCGGTCGGCGCGACCATCACGAAGCTGTCCATAAACGCGTCGTCGATGGGGCCTTGCAAGCCGTGCACTTTTGCAAGCCGGGCGTTTGTCCGCCGATTCCCGACGAACCCTTTCGCAAATTGGGCGCCCGGGCACGTCCACTTTTTATCGACTTTCTCGACATAAAGTTGATTCAAGGGTTGCCCGCCCGCAGCTCCAAGACTTACTTCCTGGCCGTCGATAGTGATTTTTGCGCCGTGCGGAAATGGTGTGGCGCGCTCGGTGAATGCAATACTCAGGTCGGAGATATTTTCAGTGGTCGCGACAATCGAATCGCCTTCGATCTTCGCGTCAATCCGAGCCTTCTTCCAATGTTCTTCGAGACCTTCAATCGTGATCCAAAACGACGTGTTGTAGCGCAGCGTGTACGTCGTGAATTTGATGTGTGTTGGGTACGGATTGCGGCCCTTCGCAATGATTTCATCCACCAACTTCGCAACTTCTTCCTTCGCTTTCGGCTCGTACTTATGCTGCGTGTCCGGTCCGATGACGTGCTTTAATTCCAAGCCGTATTCCTTCATCGTTTTGGCCATGATGTCAGCGGCTTGTTTCTGTCCGTCCTTTTCACCGCTGTACGCAACCGTCGGCAGATTGAAGAGGTTTTCGGCGTAGTACGTTGAATCGTAAATGTGCCACAGTTTAACTTCAAAATCCGTCGGCTTCGGGCCGGTGTTTTTCGGATCGAAGGCATGCGTGAACTCCGGCGTTTCAGCGAATCCCGCGCCGGGATTCGCAGCGGCCCACATGCCGGGGAAGTGCGTCGCGATCTGCCAAGTCGATGCGCCGCCCATCGAGAACCCGCGGACGCTGATTCGGTTGTTGTCGATTTTGTAGTGCTTTTTGATGTTGTCCAACGCTTCAAACGTATCGACTTCGCCGGCGAATTTGTTGGCGTTGCAATAGCGGCCATACGGCAACAGAACGAAACCGTCCTTCAAAACGAATTCACCTTTCTGCGTCTGAAGAAATTTGATCTCGCTCAAATCTTCGCCGCGGCCGTGATACCACACATCCAAGCGCCACGGGTGATCGGCTTTCGGATCGAACGTCTCCGGCACGACCAAGACATACGGCTGAACTGAACCGTCGATCTTCGAAACGTATCCACGCGGCGATGCGCCGACGGTTGTGAGCCACGGAGCATTGCCCGCGCGCAGAGCTTTGATGCGTTCCATACCTGCATCGAGCATTTTTTTGGCGGTCGCAACTTCGCGTTTGATCGCTGCTTCTTTTGCCACAGCGACATCTTTCGGCGGCGCGCCAGGCTTGCCGAATTCGCGCGGTCCGAAGAACTCGTCGTATTTCAGAGCGTAATGAACGGCGTTGAAATAAATCTGAACATCCGGAAGGAGTTCGAGCAAATTTTTCTTGTCTTTCAACTCGCCCTTGAGCGCGTCGATTTCCTTGCCGAAGGCTTCGACGCTTTTTTCCAACTCCGCTTTCGCTTCAGCTCCGATCGGCATTCCGGGCGGCGGGATGCGGCGGACTTTCGTCAAATCGTCGCTCGCGTCCAACGCCAGCGCCGCGTGTGAAACAAAAACGAGCAACGGTACGATCTTGAAAAACGTTCGCATACGATTCCTTTTCAATAGAATGAAGTGACCGATGAATGTATAAACGGTGAGCGAAGAAAAGAAGCCGACAAAATCGAAGAATTCAAAAAGTAGAGAACGATGACGCCCAATTCGCTGGTCCCTCTTGCCAAATGGACGCTCGACATCCGCCACCGGATCTTCTGGCGAATGCTGATCACGCTCGCGTTGATGCTCGTGTTCGCGATCCTCATTCTTCGCGGCAACGCCGAAGACGCGCGGAAGAATCACATCGAATCGAAGAAAGCTGTGCTTGCATTGGCACCGACGCCGATTCCCGACGCGGAAAATGCGGCGGCTGACTATCGAGATACGTTCAAGGCATACGTGCTTTTCCCGGGCAAATCAGGGGACTGTCCTTCCTCCTACGTGTGGCGCGAAAGTGCATTTTTTCAATCGTCGGCAAGCGCAGCTTTTTTCGCCGCAAATGCAACGTATTTCGCAGGTCTCGAAGCCGCTGCAGCAAAGGAAAAATGCAATTGGAATTTGGACTATACAAAGGGCTTCGAGGCACCCATGGACCATTTTGGCCCGCTGCGCGATGCGGCACGCATGCTGTGTGCTCGGGCCCGGCTGCGCGCTCACATCGGCGATCACACCGGAGCCGCTGCGGATGTAAAACGTGTTTTTCAGATCAGCAAACATACCAGCACAGACGCATTTCTCCTCACCGGACTGGTGCAAATCTCAATCGAGCAGATTGCATTGCCCGCCTTGCAGTCCATTCTCGTTTATGATGCACCGGAAAAATACGACGACGTGGCAGCCTATCGCGACGCACTGCCTCGGACTGACGATCCCACCCGGAATTTATTGCGCATGTACGATTGCGAATTAGCGATGGGAGCTGAGACGCTGGACAGGTTGGCGTCGCAAAATGACAATTCATTTTCAAGGATAGTCGGCGCCTCGTCAGGCAG
>JANXLS010000732.1 GCA_025355035.1 Planctomycetota bacterium
GCCACGCTTCAACTACCGCATCCTGTCGCCGCACACCAGCGAAGTGATCAAAGGTTGGTACCGCAACGCGAGCAGCTTCGATTACTTCGTCATCACCGATTACGCCAAGAGCGCGGCGGCGGAGCTGAAGCGTGGCGAAAACGATGTCGGCCAGATCGCGCTCGAATTCCGCGCGTGCTGGGAAAAAGAATCCGACCGCCCTGCCGACGAAGGCAAGAACAGCCGCTCGCCCGTCGCGACCGGCCGCGAACAAGGCGGCCACGAAACGACCGTCGAAGTGGTCCGCAATTTCGGTGTTGTGCGCGACGTGATCGGGATTCGCTACGGCAGCCAGTTGCCGCAGTGACATTTTTTGGGGTGCCACTGGTAGGTACTCCTACCAGTGCGGATCGGGAACAACGCGTACGATGTCGTATCAACTTTCGTCGGCACAACGACGCGAAAGAGCGTCGTGAAATTTTACATAACGCTTCGAATTTGCACTGGTTAGGGGTACCTACCAGTGGCATCCGCCGGGCGATTGCACTGCACATAGGAGCGTTTTTATGCGTCCATTCATTCTCGCACTTGTTGCCATCACCGGGCTTGCGCTGTCGGCAGCCGAAGGCGAAAAGCACGCGCTGTTGATCGGCATTCAGGAGTACACGGGCTCCGGGCTTGGCAATCTGAAGTATTGCGAAGAGGACGTTCATGCGCTCGCCGACGTCCTGCCGTCGCTCGGCTATCCGAAGGAGAACACCATCATCCTCAGCCGGCGCAGCGCGAAGGAGCGGGACAAGGATGTGTTCCGGCCCTCGGCGGTGAATGTGCGCAAGTGGCTGAAGAGCATCTGCGAAGATGCGCGCGGGAACGATTCGGTGCTGGTCGCGTTCGCAGGGCATGGGGTGCAGTTGAAAAACGATGGGAAGATGTATTTCTGCCCGCTCGATTGCGATCTGAACAAAATCGAAACGTTGGTTTCGCTGGATGAACTGTACGCGACGATGGACACCGTCTGCAAAGCGCGGGTGAAGCTGCTGCTGGTCGATGCCTGCCGCAACGATCCGATCGACGGTGCGCGTGGGAAGCAAAACGACGAGCGGATTCAGAGCCTGACGCTGCCGCAAATCCCCGACCCGCCGGGCGGCATGGCGGCGTTCTTCAGTTGCAGCAAAGGCCAGCGCGCGTTTGAAAGCGACACACTGAAACACGGCGTCTTCTTCTATCACCTGATCGAAGGCTTGAAAGGCAAAGCCGGCAACGATGAAGGCGAAGTCACGGTGCCGATTCTCGAAGACTACCTGGTGCGCAACGTCCCGCGCACGGTCAAACGCGAAATGGCCGACCCGGATTTGCTGCAAATCCCCGAACGGCGCGGAACGCTGCGCGGGTCGATTGTGCTGGCGAAGGCGAGCCGGACTAATGAAAATGAATTGACGTTGGACCTCGGCAACAATGTGAAAGTGGAATTGGTCAAGATTGCGGCGGGGTCGTTTGAGATGGGAAGTGCCGCCACCGAAGCCGGTCGTCCCGATGATGAATTTCAGCACCGCGTGACGATTAGTAAATCATTTTATATGGGCAAGTATCACGTCACGGTTGGCCAGTTCCGGGAGTTTGTGCGATCTGAGAATTTCCTAACCGATACGGAACGCAAGGGATCGACCCTAATATACTCGACAGACTCTTGGACCATGAAATATGAAAAAAATATTTCTTGGAAAACACCTGGCTTCTCTCAGAGTGACGATGAACCAGTATTGTGTGCGAGTTGGAACGATGCTCAAAGGTTTAACGAATGGCTTG
>JANXLS010001182.1 GCA_025355035.1 Planctomycetota bacterium
GTTAAACTGATCGACGTGTACCCGGGCGATTTCCCCAACCCCGAGCCGAACCCAACCGGCATCGAAATGGGCGGATATCAGCAGCTCGTTCGCGGAGAGGCCATGCGCGGAAAATTCCGCAACAGTTTCGAAAAACCGGAGCCATTCGAGCCCGGTAAAATGGCATCAGTCAAGTACGTGATGCCCGACGCGTACCACACATTCCGCCGTGGGCATTCGATCATGATTCAAGTTCAAAGTACCTGGTTTCCGCTCGTTGATCGCAACCCGCAGACGTTCTGCGACATCTACCACGCCAAGCCCGAGGATTTCAAGAAAGCCACGCAGCGCGTCTTCCATTCCAAACAATCCGGTTCGCATATCGACCTGAACGTCCTGACCCACGAAGCGAAGTAGCGCCGTTGCCGTCCCCTCTCCTGCTGAGTAGAGGGCCGACGCATGCACCCATGCGCGGGGTGAGGGGGGAGCGTGCGGCTCTTGAGTTGCGCTTGAATCAACAAGAGTTTAGCGTTTATAGTTTGGAGTCTAAAGCAACACGTAGCCGCACGTACTCCAAACTCCAAACTTCAAACTTTAAACTTAAATCATTACTCCCCCGGAATCGAATCGCCCGGTCGCTTCGCCGGTTCAATAATACCTTCCCACGGACTGCTGGCGGTTGCGTACAGTCTCTTCGGAATTCGCCCGGAACGCGTGGCGAGGTAACCGGCGTCGCACGCCAAACCCATGGCCCGGGCCATCGCGATGGGGTCTTTCGCGTGGGCGATAGCCGTGTTTAACAGAACGCCTTCCGCACCCAACTCCATTGCCAGGCACACGTCGCTCGCCGTGCCGACGCCCGCGTCAATAATGACGGGACACTTCAGCGTTTCCAAAATAATCCGGATATTGTTGGGATTCAGAACGCCTTGCCCTGAGCCGATCGGCGAGCCCGCCGGCATCACGCTGGCCACGCCGATGTCCTCCAAACGCCGCGCCATGATCGGATCGTCGTTGGTGTAACACAGCACGTCGAAGCCGTCCTTCACCAACGTCTGGGCGGCCTCCAACGTCCCAATCGGATCGGGCAGGAGCGTCTTTTTGTCGGCAAGGACTTCCAGCTTCACCCAATCGACGCCAAGCCCCTCGTGCGCCAAACGAGCCGATCGCACCGCGTCCTGCGCTGTAAAACATCCCGCCGTGTTGGGAAGAATAAGATACTTTTTTTGATCGATGTAATCGAGAATCCCTTCGGCATCCTTCTGCCCCATCTCAACGCGCCGCACCGCGACGGTGACAACGTGACACCCCGACGCATCCAACGCGTCGCGCATCTGCGCCAGCGAAGCATACTTCCCCGTCCCGACCAACAACCGCGATCGCAACGTGTACTTCCCGAGCTTGAATGAATTGAGCGAATTCAAATTAAACTCCTTTTAAAAAAGGGCTGAGTACTGAGTGCCGAGTGCTGAGGAACGACGAGTCTTTTTTTCTCGGCACTCGGCACTCGGCACTTCTAGTTCACCCGCCGCCAACGAACGTCACGATTTCGACTGGGTCGTTGGGGTGCAGGACGTACTTGTCCCATTCGGCTTTGACGACGAGTTCGGTATTGACTTCAACAGCAATTCTTTTTTGTCCGAACTGCAACTCATCGATCAACTGTTGCAGCGTCGAGCCCTCGGGCACTTCCCGCTCTTTTGAATTGACGGTGATCCGCACGAAATTTCGACTCCTTTTCAAAAACACCTCTCCCCACTATAACCTTCTGCGCGCGAGTGACAAGCTGCACCGTCGCCGGTTGTAACTGAAGTGCCGAATGCTAAGTGCCGAGTGCCGAGAAACGGCCGCCGTTCCTCGGCACACAGCACTCGACCCTCTCCTCTCCGTGGAGCCTATTATGCTGCGTTGGATCGTCTTGCTGGCCTCGTTC
>JANXLS010001208.1 GCA_025355035.1 Planctomycetota bacterium
AGAGTTTCGTTATTTGCTCCGGTCGCGCTGATGGTCGGAATGCCGATCGATGAAAAACGCAGACCGGGTTCTGTGATGACATTGCCTTGCACGTTGAAACTCTTCTGCGTCGATGCGGCTTTTTTGCCGCCGTTTCCGAACTGGATGTTCTTCGATTGGTTGACATTTATGCTGTCGAAAAAGACGAGAACCGGACCTTTGGCCGAACACGGCGCTTCGCTCTCGTCGCCGTTTGCGTGCAGTGTAAGTGTGGGTGGAGCGTTGTTATCCGCGCCAGCCTTGATGCCGCCTCCGATGCGGCGGACGAACCGCCGCTGCAGAAGTTCGTTGCGATCGTAGGACAGATTCGCGGCTTTGCGGACCGCATCGACGGCCTCCAAGAACGACGCGTTTTTGAGCTGCAACGACACTTTTTTCTTCGCGCCGTCGTCTAGGATTTCAGCGGCAAATCCGAAGTGCGTTTTTATTTTTTCGAAGACGGCAGTGACGGATTCATCCTTCGCGTCCAGATTGATACGCTTGGCGTTGTCAAATGCTTTGATCACGTCGGCGTCTTTTAATTTGCTGGCAATGTCCTTAAGGTAGCGCTTGTAATCGGGGTCAAGATCTTTTTTGGCTTGCTCGGCGGTGATGATGTTGCGGATGGATTCGCCGCGGTCGATCAGTTTTTTCTTGGCATCTTCGCGCGCGTCGAAATCGTCCGCGCGCAAGGCGTCGAGGAGTCTGCGGTCGTCGGGGCTTTCCGCGCTGTGACTGGCTGAGACGAAAAAAAGTCCGGCGAGGCACAGAGTCAGCTTTAACGCGGGGGCGAATCGGAAAGTTCGCACGGGTTTATTTCTCCTCCACGGTGTTCAGCGGAATGGGGACGGATGGGAATTCGAAATCGAACGTACGGGTCTGGGATTTGGACGTCATACCGACCTGAATCGTTGCGGGCTTTTCTGAAAAAAAGAGCGTCAATCGAACGGCAGTGCCGCTCGGAAGTGATCGATCCAATCTAATATTGGTGCGCTGCCATTTCAGCGACCGGCCTTGAGCGTCCAAAAAAACAACGTCGCTGTCCTGCTCGATTACGCGAAAAGGAGAGACCACGGCGATGGGATCGACTGTGTGGCGTTGAACGAGTTTGGCGTTGTAAACCGAGTTTGGAAAAGCGCAGTCCAACTCCCAACCGCCGGATGTCTGCTTGAGCGAGAAGACGGTGACGTTGCCCGGGCTGAGTTTTGCGGGCGCTCCGAATTGAATGGAGGTGAGTGCGATTCGTTCTTCGGTTCGGATCAAAGGAATTTCCACGGCGAGCGATATTTTCCATTTCAATCCGGATGGCAACGGATCGTTGGTGAGCGGGTTGGCGACGAAGGAACACATAAACGAGTTGCTATCGATCGACGAGCCCGACAGGATTTTTTTAAGGCCGATCGGAACGCCACCACGTTGGGGCAATTGAACGATATTTGTTTCTCCATCGAGTATTGAAATAGAGGAAATTTTGGCGTTGATCAGAGGCAGATCGGGGCTGAAATAGATGTATCCCTGAATCGGATAATCGGTAGACCGTTGAACGACGCGGGTGAGGACAGCGGTGAACGGACCGCTGGTCGTGCACAGCATTTGGGTGCCTTTTTTGGCGGGGCACAAAGCGAAACACTTATACCGCTCGTGATTTTCCGCTGTATCCGGATAGATAAACTCTTCAGCGCAACTCGGCGCGTACTGCAGATTCGCGGCACACCGAATGGCCTCAATGGTTTCGATGAACGTAGCTCCTTTTATGGAGATCGAAACGTTTTTGGAACCGGCACCATCACGCGCCATGACGTGAGGTCCGAAATATTCGGAAACTTTTTTGAGCGTGGCATCAACCGTTTCGTTCTTGACTTCCAAATCCATGCGCTTGGGATTGTCGAAGGGTTTGAGGGCGTCGTTTTCTCGCAAGCCGATGGCGA
>JANXLS010001251.1 GCA_025355035.1 Planctomycetota bacterium
AAGCCGGGCGAAGTGCTGACGATTGAGGCACAGAGCAAGATTTCGGAAAAGACGTTCTTTAAACTGTACGTGCAGATCTTCGAGCAACTGGGCGTGACGGTGTTGGACGAACGCACGCACCAATTTTTTACACCGCGAGAATTCAAATCGCGCATGGCAAGCTGAAAGCGCTGCCATTGCAAGTGCTTTTGATTATTCGTAAAAATTCACTTGTCGAGTTTGCCGCGTATTGCAAGATCAGCCTATGCGCTTCTGTTTGCTACATCATACCGGATGGGTCGGACAGTCCGACCACTTCGATTTGATGTTGCAAATGGAAGATGGGACGAGCGACAACGACTACGTACTCAAAACGTTTGCATCGGAACGAGATGAAACACCAGACGGGGAAGGTCAAGGGTCGGTGCTTTTAGTACGACCAGACCACAAAAGGCTATATTTGGATTATGAAGGACCTATATCCGGATCGCGCGGAAATATTATGCGAACCGATGATGGAGAGTTGAAATGGCTTACTAAAAAATTCGAAAAAAATAAAATAGAACTTCGCTTTCACTTGGCAGGGAAGCAGTTAACCGGTTATTATGAAATAAAGCAAGATGGTACTGCTCGTTGTGCATTTCGGAAAGTATTTGAAATCGCAAAGTAAATATTGCACGGGTGCAGGGGTGAGAATATAATATGTTTGAGCGCTTTCGATTGAACGCAAGAACTTTGAGGAAGGACAGTTAGCTTTGACAGGCGTGCGGATCGACCTTCATAATCATTCCACAGCGTCCGACGGTCGATTGACCCCGGCGCAGTTGGTTGAAATGGCCAAGAACCGGGGTTTGGCCGCGATCGCCCTGACCGATCACGATACAGTCGCGGGGTTGGCGATGTTTCACGACGCGGGAAAAAAGCGCGGAGTTGAGACGATTTCGGGAGTTGAAGTGTCGGCCGATTTCGAAAAAGGCACGATGCACATCATCGGGCTCTTTGTGGATTCTCAGAACCAGGAATTCCGCGCGTTTTTG
>JANXLS010000048.1 GCA_025355035.1 Planctomycetota bacterium
GGCGCTGGGAACGTTGCGCCGGCACCCTGAACCGCGATGGTTTCCGCGCGAACGCTCGAGACCAACATGCACGCCAGAACCACCATCAAAGACACGTATTTCGACATCGCTCCTCCTGTTGAATTTGAGTAACTCACTCACACAGAAGAATCATACCGGCGAATTGTTAAGACAATGTGAAGTCGCAATGTACGTTGTGTTACTGATTACAAAATCGCCAGATAGCACACTATTTCGCTTATTTTTCGGCGGCCGGTTTCGCATATCGCCCCGACTTATACGGCACCGCGCTTTTTACCGGCAAGTTAGTCTTCGGCGCCTCACTAACGTTCCCCACATACGCATTCAACAGCCCCTCAATCGGCTGGCGCGCGCCCACATTCCCATCTTTTACATGCTGCAACCACTCCTGAAGTCTTTCCACAGAAACGACATCCAGAACCGACGACTCCAACCCCGGATAGCGCCCGATGTAGATGTCGAGCAACTCCTTCGGCGGTAGCGATTCCGGCGGTAGCACAACCGGAGCCTCCGGCACAACCGTCCCCGGCGCGGGCGGTTTCGCTCCGCCTTCCGGATTCGCCGCAGCAGGCTTCGTCGTCTCCGTTTGCGGCGTCACAGCCACAGGCTCAGCCGTTTCCTTCTTCTTCCCAACGGCCTTCGTCGTTCTCTTCGACGCTTTTCCACCACCACCGTTTTCAGCGTCAGCCGCGTCTTCTTTCCGCGCTTTCCGCAAAACAACTTTGTGCGCGAATTCGATATCCGTAAACAATTCTTCTGTCCGAACGCTCCGCTCGCCAATCACCATGTTTCGTATCGTGTTGCGAGCAATCGTCCGCTGCGTCTTCTTCTCCAAATCCTTTGGATCGCCCTCAACAATGACCACCCCCGTCGGCGACATCATCAATATCAAACACACCACTTCCGTCCCATCGTTCAACGTGATCGTATCCTGCCGCACATTGACCTCCACATCAGCATAAGCCGCAGGATTCAACGCGAGCAAAAGTGCGATCATTACTACAAGTCGGCGAAGAATAAACGATTCCATACCCATCAAACCGATTCCGTCTCAAACGAGTCACCCACCAAACCATTCCCGTTCCAAAACTTGCACATCGTGCTTATATCTGAATAAATTCAATATATACAACATTATTTATTAACGTAAATAACCCAATCAATGACAAACAACTCAGGCATTCCTTTCTAACTATTTTAGATTTCCTTCTTCGCCCTTAGCCGTTCTTTGCGTCTTTGCGAGAGATAAAGCACTTACTTCGTCTCCTGCACCCCATTTGAGGCATCAATAAGTCGCACACACCGCTCGCAATCCATCACATCCGCATCGTTCCAACCGCCGCCCAACGCCTTATATACCGCAACCACGTCCACCGACAAATTCCGCTCGCTGATCGCCAAAGCGTCCTGAGCCTGATACAACGACCGTTGCGCCGTGATCACGTTCAAAAAGTCCGTGCTGCCATCCTGATACAATTTCAGCGACAGATTGACCACCTGCAGGTACGCCTTGACCTCCTCCGCCACCGCGTCACGATGTTCCTTCTCCTTCACAAACGCAAACACCGAACTGTCCACATCCTGCAACGCCGTCAACACCGTCTGCTGAAAAGTGATCTTCGCTTGTTCCGTCAGCGTCTGCTGCAACAAATAATTGCAGTGGATCCGTCCACCCGCAAAAATCGGCCAATCAACCGACGGTCCTATATTGTAGAATCGGAACGGAGACGCAAAAAGCTGTGTCGGCTTCGCCCCATGCAATCCCGTCTGCCCCGTCAACGAGAACTTCGGGAAATAGTCTGCCTTCGCTACACCAATCTGAGCTGTCGCCGCATGGATCAACGCTTGAGCCCGACGCACATCCGGTCGCCGACACAACAAATCCGACGGCAACCCCAACGGAATCGCCACCGGAGGAGCCGGAATCGGAGCCGACTTTCTCAACAATTCGTCCAACGCCGCAGGTTCTTTTCCCAGCAGCACCGCGATCGAATAAATCATCTGCTGAGCCGCTGTTTCAAGCAACGGAATCTGCGCCCGCGTATTTGCCACAAGCGCTGTTGCGTTCGCAACGTCCAGCGCGTTCGAAATCCCCGCCTTGAATTTCTTGTCCGTCAGTTCAACGCTCTTGTTCTGCGACCCGACATTCTCGCGAGCAATATCAAGCTGCCGCTGATACCCGCGTAACGCAATATAATCCATCCCGATTTCCGAAACGACCGTGACCATCACACTGCGCCTGTCTTCAACCGAAGCTTCAACCTGAGCTTCCGCCGACTCTACCGCGCGCCGCGTGCCGCCAAAAAAATCCAGCTCCCAGGCCGCATCCAAACCGTGCTGAAAAAAGTTCGACGTGCTCGTATGGCGGTGCGGCCCGTTCTGTCCCGCCGGGCGACTTTTCGAATACGATTCGTTCGCGTTGATTTTCGGAAACCACGCCGATTCCACAATCCCTTTGTTCTCGCGCGACTGATAAATCCGCAACTGCGCCTGCTTCAAATCCAGATTGCACGCCATCGCATCGCTGATCAGTTGATTCAACACGGGGTCTTTGAAAACCGTCCACCA
>JANXLS010000057.1 GCA_025355035.1 Planctomycetota bacterium
ATGGAATTCGCTCCGTTTTTGAAAACGCCTCCAGTGCATCGCACGTCGTTGCTATTCCGTTCTCTGACTTGAAATGTCGCGAAATTTCTTCACATTTTTCCCCAACGGCGTGGTTCTCCAGCAACGATTTCAACGCCGCCGACATCGATTTCCCCGTCACACCTTGCGATAAAATCATCCGCCCCACGCCCAGTTGTTCGACACGTGCCGCGTTGTCGTGCTGGTCGTGCGCAAGCGGCGTGATCACCTGCGGAACGCCCGCGCGCAGAGCCTGCGATGTGGTGCCGATTCCCCCGTGATGAACAATCGCCGCAGCGCGCGGAAGCAATCGCCCCAGCGGAATGTAGTCGAAATGTGTCGCACATTTCGGCAACGTCACCGGGAGTTGATCCCGAAAGGGCGTCAACAAAATTCCGCGACGTCCCAGTCGCTCGCACGAATCCGCGGCCGCCGCAAACAGCTTCTCACCTCGTTTCATCCCCGATCCAAACGTGTACACAACCGGCGCATCCCCCTCAGTCAAATACGTTTCAACATCATCCGAAAGCGGCTTGTCCGCGCCATCATCAAAAAGCGGAAACCCTGTCAATTTCAATTGCTTGGGCCAATCATCCGCATAAGCGAACCACTTTGGAAAAAGCCCCAGCGCTAATTGGGAACTGTGCAGCCATTCGCTGAGATACTTCGTCGCTTTCGGCAACCCCAATTCCGCGCGAAACGGTTCGACGATATCCGCGACCACCGGCCCGAACACAAATCGATCGACGGTCCAATAAATGAATCGAACGATCGGCCGCGGCATCCAATCCGGGATGCGCCCGTTTGGAGCGACCGGCGGTTTTTGTACGCTGAAAAACATCATCGGCTGCAGATGCAGATTCGCCATCTTCACGCCCAACTTTTCCTGCGCGATCCTCGCCCCCATCGCAAGCGACCCCGCGATCACCGTCAAATTCGGATCCGCCTTAAAACGCGCCGCGATTACCTTATATTGAGCCCGGATCGCCTCCGGCATGTGCACGTTACCGACGACCGCTTTGAACCCTTTCCGCGGATGCCAAATATCCGCGTTGTTCAGCATCGCCAAATATTGCTCAGCGCTCCCCGCTTCCAAATAATCCAACCCCGCACGTTGTACCGTCTGCCGAAAATACCCGTTAACCATCACCGTCACGCCGTGCCCGCGGGCTTTCAACTCGCGACCAATGCCCACAAACGGATGCGTGTCGCCCGAACTCCCAAACGGCATCAACAAAAAATTCGCCATGCGTTCCTTCGCTCATCCATTCCCAACTCATTCCACCCCCAACGCCTTCAAGACTGCACCTCGTATAGTGGTGTTTCAAAGCGCTCTTTTCTTTCTGTCTTAGCCCTATCTTATCCGTTCCTTGCGTCTTTGTGCCATTGCGAGAGAATAAAAAGCCTTACAGCCCATTCTCGACCACCTTCTTAATCTCTCCTTCGCGAATAATCCCATCCAACCCTTTTCCATAGGCGCAACGCATCGACAGCACGCCGCCGCTAAACGAAATCGTATTCTCCGCCGCATCGCTTACGTTTTCCAACGAAATCGTTGATACGCCATCCTGCACCGCCTTCTTCGCAAAATCGTCCGTGCAGATCATCCGGAACGCCATATTGATCGTATTGATCGCCAAAAAATCAAACGCATTCAGAGCCGCATAATCGTCGGCCAAGCTGTCCCAATTCACATCGTATTGAATTGTAGCGCTGGTCAATTCCTCGAATTCCGTGACCCGCGCCGGCAGAATCGTTTCCTGGAGTTCCTGTATCTTCCGTTTTTCCTGCAAGCCCATGTTCTGCTCCTTAATAATATTATTAAAATGGTATGACCGCACTTTTTGTACATTCTTTAAGAACCGCAATCTTGATTCTTTCAGAAAAAACTCGCTTTTTCAATGCGCGTTTCGTATTCTCCAAAAAGCTCACAATACGGCTCACACGATAGATTCGAAACAGGAGACGATTGACCATGAAGTTGTTTGCGCTATTTCTCTGCACCGCCCTCACAACCTCATCGTTTCTGCGCGCGGATGACGAACCGAAATGGAAATACACCACAAAAATCATCGAAGGATGGACGCTTCAAATCAACGATAAGTTGCTGAACGAGCAAAAGTCCGATGTCGACAAAGCACTCGAACTCCTGACCACTCACCTTAAAGAAATTGTCCGCGTCGTCCCCGCCGAAGCCGTAGAACATATGAAAAAAGTCACGTTGTGGATGAACCCCTCGTACCCCAAAAAAAGCGCCGGCGCCGAATACCATCCCGACGCAAGCTGGCTGCGCGCAAATGAACGCAATCCGAAGATGGCCAAAGGCATTGAATTCTCAGACGTCAAAAACTTCGAAGCCGAAACCAGCCGCATGCCCTGTTTCGTCCTCCACGAACTCGCCCATTCTTATCACGATCAAGTCCTGACCTTCGAACAACCCGATATCATCGCCGCCTACAAAAAAGCGCTCGCGAGCAAAAGCTACGACAAAGTCGAACGCTGGCAC
>JANXLS010000081.1 GCA_025355035.1 Planctomycetota bacterium
ACGAGTCCGCCGAGCACGCCACTCTGCAATCGCGAGCGCCAGTTGTAGCGACCGGTCAGGATTCCGTAGCGCGTGGGTGTGCAGACAGACGAACTGCCGTGAGCGTCTTTAAAAATCATGCCGCCCGCTGCAAGCTTATCGATGTTCGGCGTCGGTATTTTTCCTTCGGGGTTGAGCGCCTTCACGTCGCCATAGCCGAGATCGTCGCACAGAATGTAGAGGATGTTGGGGCGTTGCGGTTCGGCGGAAAAAGCGAAAAATGACAACAGGCAGAACGATGCGAGAGCAATTCGAATCTGTTTCATGGCGATGAATTCCCGAGGAGTTAAACCATGTCTACTTTGAAAACACTCATTTCACCGCAGAGAACGGAAATGACTCAACATTTGTTTCGCCGCCCTTTGCGCGACTCTGCGTTCTCTGCGGTGAAAAGTACGGGCTTCGGCTTGATTTGAGTTTAATATGATAAGCTTACACCCACGGGCAACCATTTGCATCGCACCGAATCCACCTTCTTAACGGGATCGATTATGAATATCCGCGAATTTCAACAACTCATGGCCAAGACGTACCTCGATAAAGATCGCGAACGCGGGATGGCGCCGACGTTCATGTGGTTCATGGAAGAGGTGGGGGAACTGGCGACGTCGCTGCGCGAAGAGACGCTCGAACAGCAGAAAGGCGAATTTGCGGACGTGTATGCGTGGCTGATGACGCTCGCGAATATGGCGGGCGTGGACATGCAGGAGGCACTTCAGAAGTACGGAACAGGTTGCTGCGGGTGCAAAACGGTGCCGTGCAGTTGCGTGGGTGAGAAACCGTAGGCGCGTTAAGCGTTCAATGTCACGTCGCAAACGCGTTCAACGTTCTTCAACAGCCAATCCGACAGTCGTGTTCCCGCTGGCAGTGCTGCGATTTCAAGCGCGCCATCCCATGTCATTAATACCGGCCAACCGCGCAAACCGCCCGAAATTCCTTGAGCGAACGGTTTGGGATTCGGCTGTTGGCCTTCGCGGGCGAACACTTCGACCATTTGCGCAAGATGCTCTTTATTGATCTCCAAGGCATCGGCCGGAGCGATCAGAATTCCATCGCGATCGAACGACCGGGCTAAACCGCGAATCTTCACGTCGGGATTCTTCTTTAACTTGGACCACTCGGCGGAATCGTTCAATTTCGCTGCCGAATCGCGCAAGTCTTTTTCGCCGGATTTGTCGAAGCGGCCCGTCGCCGCAGCCATCGCCTTTTCCCAACGCGTGCGAAACGCGTCTGCGGCTCTCAGTCCTGCGGCCAAAATAGATTGGGTCCCGGTCGTGTTGGACGAAATGTCAATGTGTTGAACGGCGAACCCTGAAAGCGCTTCGCGGATCGCCTCTTGGTTTGACGGATGCGCAGCCACCAACGTACCGCCAAACGGGCC
>JANXLS010000128.1 GCA_025355035.1 Planctomycetota bacterium
CGCGCGCCCGTTCCACTGCTTCGGATACAGCCAGATTACCGGCAATTCCTCGCTGTGCGTCGTGTTGCGCAGTGTCCCGGTCATCTCCAGATAGGTCCCGCGATCCGTCTTGTGCGTCAGATTCCACGCCACATCGCCCGCCGTTTTCATCGTCCGCCCGATCAACACCTCAATGGCCGGAGCGATCTCTTTTTTCAATCCATCTGTTGTCGTCGCTGCCGCGCGCAACTTCGTCTCCGCATCGTCCTTCAAATACTTCAGCAGCGATCGCTCGAACGCCGGGTCCTCCGCTTTCGGAGCCGGATGCTGAGCGTCCCAAACGCTGAGTTGCGCGTGAGTGAGCAATTCATAGTCGCGTTCGATAACCGGATTTTTCTGACCGAGTTTGAAATGCGTGTTCAGCCACGTGTAAAACGCTGAACGCGACACCGCGTTGTAATTGTGCGGGAACTGCTCGCCCCGGCTCAACATCACTTCTTTCGCCGCGCCGAGAAACGCGTACAATTTCTGCAATTCCGGGAAGCCCTTTGTCGACATTTCCTTCGTCCAATCGTTCGCGCACGTCATCCCCTGCGGCTTCGGCGCAAACAATCCTGCGAACTCCACATTCCCCGTATTTACGCGCAGCAGCGACGCATTCTCGCACGTGCATCCGCCCTGCATCGCCGTGCTGACCATCACCGCCGGAAACGACAGCTTGATCCGGTCGTCGATCGCCGCAAGCAGCATCGTCTGCGTCCCGCCGCCACTCGCTCCCGTGATCGCCACGCGCTCCGAATCGACCTCCGGAAGACTCAACAAAAAGTCCAGCGACCGCACCGCATTCCATGTCTGTAACCCCATCACGGATTGCGCGTGAGCCTCAGCCTGAGCGCTGAAAAGCCCGTAGTTCTCAACCGTGTTCATCTCCGGACGCTGCTTCGCGAATTTGTGAATCACATCCGAAGAAAACTGATGCGAATCCGAATCGCTCAGCATGTCCCACTGCCACACGATGCAACCCATTCGCGCGAGCTGCACGCACATCGATTGAAACCGGCTCCGCCCGCCCACTTCGAATCGCTCTTCACCCATCGCGATTTCAATACGCAATTTCGCTTCCGTCTCTTCCATAAAACGAGCGTCTTTCCAATGCCCATGCGCGAACAGAACGCCCGGCACCTTGCCCTTGATGTTCGCCGGTCGATACAAATTCCCCGTCACAAAAAATCCCGGTGAGCTCTCGAAATAAACTTTTTCAACTGAGTACTCCGGCCGCTCGACCTTGCCATGAATCACCGCGTTCAACGGCGTCTTCGTCGGCATCGGCCACAGTCCTTCAGCAACCAGAATCTGCCGTCGAACAAACGCTGCCCGTGTGATCCATTCCGCTTTCGATGTCGGCGGCGTAAAGGGAAAATATCCATTCAAATCCTTCAGCGGCTGCAATCGACCATCGTTCGGACGAGCCTCTTCCGAAAAAGAAACCAACGACGCAAAGGTCAACAAAATGAGCGCGAATTTCATCATCATGGTCGGATAATTCCTCATTGAACGAGGTCGTTCAAAGTGCCGCGGAAGTACGCAAAAATGCAAGAAGTGAATGACGGTTTGATATGCCGGTTTCTACACCGCGAACCCGTGCGAACGTTCAAATTTGTTTTCCTGCGATTGGAATTCACTCACACACTCACTCGCCGGAATGCTTACTTTTCATGCAGTTGACCTATTCGACCTATCGCCGTATCAGCCATCCACCTTATGATCTCCGGTGTACAGCCTGTAAGTCAAAGCCCTGCTATCCAAAATCGGAGTCCAGTTTTCAATGCGTTATTCGCTCGTCGTCATTGCTTTCCTTTGTCTCTGCAATCACGTCGGCTTCTCCGCCGATGGAGCGAATCTTAATGTCGAATTCGAAAAAGAAATCCGCCCAACCCTCGTTAAATTCTGCGGCGATTGCCACAACAAGGACAAAGACGTTCCTTTCTTAAAAGCCAACACGCTGCGCGAAATCAACGCCTACCGCAGCGTCTGGCGCAGCGCGGTCGGCCAATTGCGCAACCGCACGATGCCGCCCGCCGACGAAAAAACGCAGCCCGCAGAGACCGAACGTCTGCGCCTGTCGAGTTGGCTCGAATCCGCGCTCCGAAAAACAGCGGCGACGATGGGCGACTACGCCGGCGCACCCATTTCCCGCCGCATCAACCGCCTCGAATACGACAACACTATCCGCGATTTATTCGGCCTCGAATTAAATTTCTCGGAAACATTCCCGACCGAAGGCAGCGGCGGCGAAGGCTTCAGCAACAACGGCGAAACCCTCTTCCTCCCGGCTATTTTAATGGAGCGCTATCTCGAAGCCGCGCAACAAATTCTCGACACCGCCATCATCACGCCACCGCTGAAAATCGCCTTCGCTCCCGGCGATTTCGTGCGCATCAGCGGCACTCCGAAAGACGATTTCAAGAACGGTCGCCTCACCCAAACTGACGAGGCCGCCGCTGCAATCGGCATCTTCGTCACCAGCGATTATGAACTCAGTATCAACGCCCGCTCCGACGAAAATTCAGACGCCACAATCGCCGTTAAGATCGACGGAATCGCCGCCAATCGTTTTTCGTTCACCGGCGCAGAAAATCAGAAACCCGGCAACGCCATCCTGCGCCTTCAACGCGGCGTCCACACGTTCTCCGTCTGTGGTGAAAAAGGAACCGCCGTCCTCGCGCGTTTCGAATTGAACGAAAAGCAGAAACCGATCACCGACATCCGCCGCAACGCCCACCTGAAAATCATCGGCGAGCGCGATGCTGCCGCGTTCGCGGCAATGACTGTGGAGGCCCGCCGCACCGAAGCGCGGAAAATCCTCGGCGATTTTGCCGCCTGCGCCTACCGCCGCCCGCTTCGCCCGGGCGAACTCGATCGCCTGTTAAGCCTCTTCGACCGCTCCGCGCAACGCAACGATCCGTTTGAAGAATCCGTAAAACTCGCGCTCAAAGCGGTGCTGGTCTCGTCGCATTTTCTGTTCCGAACCGAAACCGATTCCGAAAAATCCGGCATTTATCCGCTCAACGATTTTGAACTCGCGACGCGCCTTTCGTATTTCCTTTGGGCCAGTCTTCCCGACGCCGAATTGATGAAACTCGCCGCCGAGAAAAAGCTCAATCGCCCCGAAGTTCTCGCGGCGCAAGTCGATCGAATGCTCGACGCGCCCCTGACCAATAAGAGACTGAAAGCAGCGTCGTTCATCGATGATTTCACCGGCCAATGGCTCGGCACAAAAGAAGTCGGAGCCAGCGTCGCGTTCACAAACGAAAAATTCAAAGGCATCTACACCAGCGATCTCGCCGACGAATTGCGCACCGAGCCGACACTCTTGATGGAGTATCTCGTCGCCGGAAACCGCAGCCTTCTCGAATGCATCTCGTCCGATTACATCTTCGCGACCGAACGCACCGCCAAACATTACGGCATCGACGGCGTGACCGGCAAAGAGTTCCGCCGCGTCGAAACAAGCGACGGTCGCCGCGGCGGCATGCTCGGTCTCGGAGCCGTTCACATGATCACGTCCTATCCTGACCGCACCAGCGTCGTATTGCGCGGAGCATGGGTGCTCGAAACGATGCTTGGCGTTAAAGTCCCCAACCCGCCGCCCGACGTTCCGCCGCTGAACGCGGCGAAGAAAAAGCAGAAGAGCGGATCGCTCCGCGCAGCCCTCGAATTACACCGCGCAAATCCGACCTGCGCGACCTGTCACAACCTGATCGATCCGATCGGATTTGGCATGGAAAACTTCGATCTCCTCGGCCGTTGGCGTGACACCGAGGACAAGCTCCCCATCGATTCCTCCGGAGTCATGCCCACTGGCGAAAAATTCAATGGGCCCGCCGAATTGAAACAAATTCTGCTGGGCCGAAAAGGCGAATTTGCCCGCCACATCACAACCAAAATGATGGGCTATGCGCTGGGTCGAAGCCTCGAAGACCGCGACGACGCGGCGATTGAAAAGATCGTCGCGTCACTCGACCACGATGGCTTCCGCGCCCGAACGCTGATCAAGGAAATTGTGTTGAGTACGCCGTTCCGAAATCGACAGGGCGGAGAAGCGCCAAAGAAAAACGCGACGCCGAAACCGAAGAAGAAAGAGCTTCCTGCCGCGAAAGAAAAATAGTGTGGAGCGCAGACATCCCGTGAAATCGATTCCCGGCGTCGCATCGCGAAGATCGGTGTATTTTGTGTAACCACTCGCGCGCGGCGTGAAGCGACTGACCGTCCCACTTGGAGAACGTTCCCCATGCTCAAACCCATCTCACGCCGAACCATGCTGCGCGGTATTGGTGCGGCGCTCGCGTTACCTTGGATGGAGTCGTTCACCAAGGCCGCACACGCAGACGAAAAGCTCGCGTCGCCCCCGTTGCGCTCTGTCTTCCTCTTCATGCCCAACGGCGTGAACCCGGCGAATTTCACACCGAAACGAATTCCCGACGCGCCCGAGAAATTTGAACTCACGCCGATCCTTAAGCCCCTCGCCAGAGTCAAAGACGACATAATCCTTCTCGAAAATCTATTCCATGCTAAAACCGCCGGACGCAACGGCCATTGGCCCAAAGTCCCCGCGTTCCTGCACGGCGGTTTCGTCGTCCGAACGTCCGGACGCGACCTCGATGTCGGCGGCACGTCGCTCGATCAAGTCATGGCCCAGCACTTCGGCGACCGCACTCCGCTTCCGAGCCTTGAACTCGGCGTCGATCCCGCGCGTTCTGGAATCGACAATGTCGGTGGCGGTTTCACGCGCATCTACGGTTCGCACATCGCTTGGCGCGATCCGCACACGCCCGTCCCGAAGGAAATCATTCCGCAACTCGCCTTCGATCGCCTCTTCCGCACCGCGTCCGCTGCGCCAGTCGTCTCCGGATTCAATCCGAACCAACCCGCCGTCATCAAGTCGCTTCAGCGCGACGACACCAGCGTTCTCGACATTGTTCTCGACGACGCAAAATCGCTGCGCCGCAACGTCAGTGCCAACGACGGCGTGAAGCTCGACGAATACCTCGACTCCGTTCGTGCCGTCGAACGCCGCATCGAAAACACGATGAAG
>JANXLS010000152.1 GCA_025355035.1 Planctomycetota bacterium
TTCAGAAGATTCAATCCTTCTGTGAAATCAAAGGCTCTGTCCGTGCTGGCCACGACGGATATCGTCGGCTGCGTGGGGCGGCTGACCGTCGATGAACGTCCGTGCATCCATCCCGTTCGATTCAATGGGTTGTCGCTGGACGATAGCGGCAATCCCAACGAACTGCTGATCTACTCCGTGGAGTTTGAGCGGGCTTTGCCTGGCACGCAATTACACCGTCAATTGGCGTGGGGGAAGCTCGTCGCTTACGACCAGAATTTCTTTGCTAAGTTTTCTACCGCCGATCGCACGACGTTCACTGAGATCTACCAGGCCAAGCCGTTGCGACTCGATAACGGGCCGGGCTTGCAGACGATCACGGTCACGAGCATCTCGCATATCGTGGAAGGTACCGCTGGCGGCGCTCAACGCGCGATCGAAGCCACACTTGCAGGCTTGGCGTTCGACAGCATTGGCAAACAGGATCATTTGTATCTGGACGGGCGCGATTGCGGAATCTGCCATTTGAAGGATGTGCAGCAAAAGCAATCGTTACCCAATGCAGTCGAATTTGATCTGACGTTCGTGACCGGTTACGGAGACCAATCGTAATGGAGCTCTTCGGTCGAACCGATTGCAACGTGTTGCGTATCGCGGCGGCCCCCATGCAGGCGCGCGTGCTGGAGTTCACGTTTGTTGTGCCTGTCACGCATGTATTGAGCGAGTCACCATGGAGCGATTATCCCGTTGTCACCTACTCCGATCCCGCGCATCCGAAGTACAACTTCGTCGGCAAGGCGATCACAGCAGCGCGCCAGTTCAGAGCGGGTGAAACGATCAAAGTCACATGTGCCGATGCGTGGCGCGAATTGGAGCGAAAGACGGCGCGACTGACATTTTCCGACACAGTTCCGCCGTACACGGGAATCGGCACCAGTAAGATTCGTATCCGTGAAGGCAAGAGCGTAGCCGATGCGATCAACATCATCTTGAACGATTGCGCCACGGAGCTGCCCGGCGGCGTGCACGTGAGCCTGGGAAACGTCACTGACGAACCCAATCCTAATGCGCCCACAGTAGTCGCAAAAGGACAGTGGGTCAGGGCGACGGCGTACGTGGCACTGGACATGGTCACGTTCAATAACAAGGAATATTACGCATACCGCGCGATCCCAGCGAACTCCGATGCGCCGATCAGCAATGCCGACTGGGTCGAATTCGTCTCCAATAATCCGCAGCCGCATGGGCCAATCCTGTTTAAAGCCCAAGACAAAACCGGCCAGAAGATTGCAACTTGGCTGCATGATATTCTGGATCAGACCGAAAGCGGCATGGCGTATGTTGATCACAGCACATCGACACCGTCGCTGATCGTCTGTGACTACGGCGCTCAGGCCAGCGTACCGTTGATCGTCGGAGCGTATCAGGAGACGGGCCGGGCTACGACCACGCCGCTGTTTCAGAGCGGTGAAAGCGTCGATAGTATTGCGAACAAGTACAAGAGCGTGATCGTCGAAGGCGCTGGCAAGTACACTCGCCAGGTCGCCAAGACCGTCACGCCCACGCTATACAAGTCGGCGGCCCGCCCGGGCAATGTTCAGCAGTACACTTTCCGCTTTTACTTCGACGAAACGAACATATCCGGCTT
>JANXLS010000160.1 GCA_025355035.1 Planctomycetota bacterium
GGACCGGCGGCGTATTGGTTATTCGCAAGCCGTGGCCGGGGATGTTGCGCGGGATTTGGGGCGATCCTGAACGTTACCGCTCGCAATATTGGAGCACGGTGAAGGATTGTTACTTCACCGGCGACGGAGCGTATTGTGACAAGGATGGTTACATCTGGATCATGGGCCGGGACGACGATGTTATTAAAGTTTCCGGGCATCGCATGGGCACGGCTGAAGTCGAATCGGCTCTGGTCAGTCATCATGCTGTGGCGGAAGCGGCTGTGGTGGCGAAGCCGAACGAGTTGACGTACCAAGCGATCGTCGCCTTTGTGACGCTGAAGGACGGCCACGCGGCCAGCGACGAGTTGCGCAAGGAATTGAAGGCGCACGTAGCGAAAGAGATTGGGGCGATCGCGCGTCCGGAAGAAATCCGCATCACGAGTGCGCTGCCGAAGACGCGCTCGGGGAAGATCATGCGCCGGTTGCTGCGCGATATTGCGTCGGGGAAGGAATCGATCGGGGATACGTCGACGCTGGAGGATTACACCGTTTTGGCGAAGTTGCGGGACGATGAGGACTAGCAGTTCAGGTCGCGTCCATTATTGACCGCACTCAGCTAAAACATTACTCTCTCCCCTCACCCCGCGCAGCTGTTGGGGAGAGGGGAAAGGCAACGGCTCGCTATGCTCGCGAGTCGCATTAGCAATGCGCGAGTCAATAGTCACCGAGCAGCCCCCATGAAATGGCGTCCGCGTTACTCTCTCCTCACGCTCCTCCTCGCAGCTTTCTGCGCCGGCTGCATCCTGCTGCTGTGGCGCAACGGAGCCGCGTGGCGCATCGATCGCTTTATTCCCGACGGGAATCCCACGCCATCACCCGCGCGCCATTTCTCGCGCGACATGCACTGGATGCTCAGCGTTGCGGTGGAACGCGAAAAGGCCCCGGCAAAGTACGACGCCACGCTCTGGAATCTGGATACTGGTGTCGCTGCGGGTTCGATTGCGCTCGGATACGGCCTCGATCGAGTCCAACTCTCGGGCGACGGGCAATACGTGGCCATCCTGATAAAAAAACCGCAGGGAATTTCTGTTGACTACGAAGTGCGAATAGTGCGTGCAGCAACCGGACAGTTGCTGGCCAACGTGCCCATAAAATGTGAACGTTATTCTGACCTGATTTTCTGCGCGGATAACAAAAGTCTCATCGTCGAAAATAATTGGATTCGATTTATTCCGTCCATCGAAGTCGTGTCATGGGGCGAAACAAATCACATCACAGGTTGCTTCTTCGATCCAGAAGCTCAGCGAAAACATGATGCCGAAATCGCGCGCAAAACCAAACTCACCGCCGACGCCAAAACGTTGCGCGAGTTCAGCGCGAACAGCCGTGAATTGTATGTTCGCTCATACGCCTCACCCTCCGGAAAAATCCTGCTGACCCAAGTCGGTTTCAACGACAGTCCTTCGACGATTTGGGATTTAAACACCGGTCAAAAATTGTACGACACTGTTCTGCATCTTGACGAGTTTGGCACTGCTCATTTCGTTGGCGATGATAAACTTGCCTTTGAAAAAACCGACGGAACTTTAAAGGACGCGCGGTACGTGCGAATTGTCGAACTTACCACGGGAACCGAACTGATGCGCTCTTTCGACTATTCCTTGCGGTATTCAACCGGTTCAGATGTGGACTATTCGCGCGACGGTCAACGTTTAATCGTGAGCGACAGGAACGAGAGCAACACGAGTGCAGCCAGAATTTGGGACGTCAAGCAAGGTCTGCTGGATTTTAAATACGGCGGAGAATCCGTTAATTTCGGCAACATCTCCCCCAAGGGCACCCGTTTCGCTATTGGAAATCAAGTCGAAAGCAATTTTTCGGTGCGCATTTATGATGTCAACACGTCTAAACTCCTGATCGACCTGCCTGATCCCGATAATCAAGACGACGGCGAATTCCGCTTCGGCCCAAATGATGACACCTTGAACTACTACAACAATTCAGGCTTCTACATCTATCACCGCCACCACCCGGAACCGTGGTGGGGCCTCGCGTGTACGCTCGAATTTTGGTTCGCCGCAGTGAGTTTCCTCGCCCTCGCGGCCTCCATTTTTCGCGACCGAAGAGTATTGGCATAACCACGTCTGCGTGCCTCGGAAATGTTTCTCCGCGCCTCTACGAGAGAAAAATGCAAGCTCCGTCACTTCCCCACAATCCACCAATTCCGAAAGAGCACGGGATACCCGTGGCTTTGCAGCATCACGCTCATTGGCTCCGGTCCCTCCGGCTTCCCCGCGCCGGTTTTGTTTGTGATCTCCGCGTTAGCGTGAACGCGAACGCCGTTGTGCGTGACGCTCACCGTTGCGTTCTGAGTCTTCTTTCCGTCGGCATCGAACTGCGCGGCGTGAAAATCGATTTCGTATGTCTGCCAGCTCAGCGGCGGGAACGTCATGTTGATCAACTCCGCCGTCTGCCGATAAATCCCGCCGCATTCGTGCGGGTCCAGCGGACTGCCGAACGAATCGATGATCTGAATCTCGTAGCGTTCCTGCATGTACACGCCACTGTTCCCACGCTCCCCAATTGTTCCCTCCGGAACGAACGGGATCAGAAATTCGATGTGCATCGAAAAGTCCTGGTACTTCTTTTTCGTCGCCGGTCCGTACCCCGAAGTCCCGCCCACCGGAACTAACGCTCGCAGCAATTTCCGGTCATCGATCGCGCACCGATCCAGAAGTCCTGTGTCCGTCCCATCGAACAGCATCACGGCCCCGTCCGGCGGCTTCATCCCCATCGTCGGACTGCTGCGAAAGACCTTTTTGAGTTCAAATTTCTCGCCCTTCGCCGTCTCGCCGACCAGCACGTCACCCTTTTCCGTCGAGCCCTTATACTCACCATCGAAACTGGTTTTTCTCTCGACGGTCCGCCCCTTCACTTCCAAACGCGCCGCGCCGTCCCAACCTTCGTTTGGCAATCCACCCGTGAGAAATACAGCCTTGTACGCGCTGGACCCCAACGCGACGACCTGCACCGCGAGCTTGCGCTTTGTCCCGTCCGCAGCCGTGACGTCGCCGACGTACTCCCCTTGAATCGCATACTCCGGCCCCGCCGCAGCAGCATCCGTGAACGCCGGCGCGACAAGCCTCACCGACTTCTTTTCTAAAGCAAACGCCGCCCCAACGCAGCAACAGCAAGCCAGCACTACGAGCCGTTTAAACGCCATGTCTTAGCCCTCATGAGGTGTGTGACTGGACTAACCCGCACCGCGCCTTGGGGTCGGATTTTCTCGTGCGATTGGACACAAAAAAACTCCCGCCGAACCAAGCGCATCGTCTGAATGCGTTCATTCGGAAGGAGTTGTTTTTGCTGCTGGGTCGCGCGCAGCGGGAGGACCGCGCGGATCTCATCAAAGATGTTTTACAAACATTTCAGTGCGCGGAGGCGTTCGATCGCCAGGCCGAACGCTTCCATTGTTTCGCGCATTTCCAACGGGGTGTGAACCGCGCTCGTCCACGCCTGCCGGCCCGGGGGAATATCCACACCGTGCAGCAACAGCGCGCGGCGCAGGAGGCCGTCGAGCGGCCCCTTTTGTTTCAGAATGCGCGGATCAGCGTCGGCTGCTTCAAGCTTCCGATCGCGCAACGCAATGCCCGTTTCCGCGTCCGCCGTTAGAATGTGGAAGACAGACCCGTTGCTGTACACGCCCCACGGCGCGTTCTGCACGCGGAAGAGCGAGTTCAATCCGTTGCGGAGGCTTTCGGTAAAGTGTTCGGCTTTCTTGCACGAGGCGCCGCCCGTCTCGCGCACCTTGGTAATCGTCGCGATGCCGGCAGCTGCTGAAATCGGGTTACCGTTGAACGTGCCGTAATGCGTGACGCGATTCATGCGGTCGTACTTCCCGTCATTGCTGAAATCCATCTTCGCAAAATAGGCCTTGGTTCCGCACACCGCCCCGCCCGGCATCCCGCCGGCGAGGATCTTTGCCAGACACGTGATGTCGGGAAGCACACCGAACCGGGCCTGAGCGCCGCCCGGAGCCAGTCGGAATCCGGTGATGACTTCATCGAAAATCAGCGCCACGTCGTAGCGATCCGCAAGCGTGCGCAACCCGCGCAGGAACTCGGGCTTCACCGGCACGGACCCGCCGGACGCGCCCGTGGGTTCGATCACAATCCCGGCGATATCCTTGCGGCTTTTCAAAGCGTCTTCAACGATATTCAAATCGCGCGGCGGTAAGACCAGCGTCATGTCGCGAACTTCCTGAGGAACTCCGACGCTGAACGGCGTGTCGTACGGCAGATCCACACCGTTGACCGCGTGATCCAGCCAGCCGTGGAAATGGCCTTCGAATTTGATGATGACCGGCTTGTTGTGCGTGGCGCGAGCCAGTCGGAATGCCAGCGCAGTCGCTTCGCTTCCGGACGCTGTGAAGCGCACGCGTTCGGCACTGGGAATCGTCGATTTGACCAACTCGCCCCAAATGATTTCGCGTTCATGGCACGCGCCGGGATGCATCATGTCCTGAGCGGCCAGATGCACGGCTTCGACCACGTCGGGATCGTTGTGGCCTTGGATCAACGCGCCATGGCCGACCCAGTAATCGATGTATTCGTTGCCGTCGACGTCGGTTTTGCGCGCGGCTTTGGCTTTGTTGACGTAGAGACTGTTGCCGAGCACGCGGCGATTGTCGTGCGACACGCCGCCCGGAAAAACCTGAAGCGCGCGCGCGTATAACGTCGCCGATCTCGGGCAGTGCTGAGTGAATTCGCGTTCAAGAATTGATTGCGCGCGTGTAACGGTCTCAGCCGTGGACTGCACCGTTTCGCGAATGCGCGTTAATGCGCGCGGACGATACGAGCTTCCGATGTTGTAAATACCCGAGATCGAACCCGATTCGGCGGCCGGCGAAATAAGAACGGATGAAGCGGATTGCGATTCGATAGTCATGACGTGGAAAATCTCCGCGAATCGGAAGTCGAAGGGGAGATTGAATTAGTCGCGCGGCCACGGAGCAACACTTGTTCCGGACTCACTATCGTGCGACTCCAATCCCCCGGTCGGTACCGAACACAAGATTTATCGGCGGGAAAAACAGGCGACTGGAATTAGATTTCGAAATTATTGCACACGTGGGGAAATGAAGGGAATCAAATGCCTGGCGGGAATGCAAATACTTTGGGATTTCAATATACGCGCCGGGAGTTGCGGAGTCGCTGGTTGTAATAATTTCGTCGATTCGCTCATTCGTTCGGGGTCCGTCCAAATGGGTAGTTCGCTGGGCCACGTATCCATCGCATCACCGCGGTAGCGTCCATGCCTCAAACCTGCATTCATTATACATCGCGTGAGATGCGATCAATCCTCCTTCTTTCCCCCAAACTTCCCCTTCACCATCGACATCAGTTCATCGTACTCCCGGGACACCAGCGCGCTGGAGGCGATTGAATACACGATGATTCCCGCCACCACCGGCGCGACCGCGCGTTGAGCCACCTGCATCATCGTGCGCCCTTCGGGCGGCACACTGTCGCGAACGGCCCAGACCATCAACCCCATTACCGCCGACGCTCCGATCGCTGTGAACAACGCGTGCTGCAATTGCACCGATTCCGGAATTTCGCTCACCGGAATCGGATCGTTTTCGCCCAGATTCAATCGCGTGCGGACTTCCTTGAATCGCCGCGCGCAGAAATCCTGCCCGATGAAAATCATTGGAGCCAGCATCGCCGCACCGCCGTAAGCGAATGCGAACAGCGTTTCGGAATCCTTGTCTTTCGCAGCGAAATAGCGGTACACGCCCAGCCCCAACACACACGACAGCAGCGTCACGCCCAGCACCTGCTGCACGAATTCGCCTGAGAACGTCGGCTTGGAATCGGTCCCCAGTTTTGCGCGAACCGCCTTGGCCAGCGCCCACGTCTGCCACGCCGTGCTGATTGTGCTGGCCAGAATAATCCCGCTTTCACGCATCGTCCCGAATTCGCCCACGAAATTGTACGCGTCCAGCGCAAACGCCCGCATCATCGCCACCCACGGCCCCGGCGGCGGAACGTACTGGCTCGGATCGACCGGCGGAAGCGTCACCCAGCCCACCGCCGTGTCGTGCAACGCCGCGGCGATGCGCGGCCCGGCCAGAACGAAGAACAGATTCAATCCGAGATTCAACAGCACCGAATGAAATAACGTCGTTGTCGGTGTCTTCATGTCCTTCATCGCGTACAGCGCCCGGACGAGAATCGAATTGACGCTGTAAAACACCAACCCCAGACACGAATAAAACACGACGTTGCTCGTACGCAGCACCGGTTCGCCATTGTTCGCGAGAAATTTGCCCGTGCCGTACAGGAATCGCACAATGTCCTCCGACAACAGCAACGCGCCGACCGTACACGGAATCGACGCGAAGACCGCGTAACGCAACGCCGTCGTCAGAGTCAGATGAAACTCGCTCTTCTTGTCCTGAGCCCACTGCCGCGACAGCGTCGGCAGAGCCGCCACCCCAATCGCCAGCGCGATGATGGCCCATGCCATCTGGTACACGCTTGTCCCCATGTTCATGTACGTCACCGGCCCGTCACCGGGAATGAACGCTTGCGCGATCAAATTATCCAACATCACGTTCAATTGAAACACGCCGACCATTGCCACGACCGGCATGAAATTTCCCATCACTTCGCGATAGCCCGGATCGTTCGCGTCGTTTGTGAACGTGAACTTGAATCCCAGCGACCACGCGGGCGGTAGTTGCACGAACAACTGCGCCGCGCCGCCGAGCAGCACTGCAATGGCCACCGCCCAAATCTGGCTTTCCAACGTCGTCCCAAACAGTGGCAGCCCGAAATAACACGCCGTGATGACCAGCACATTCAGCAGCACCGGAGCGAACGCCGGCATCCAGAAATGGTTCAACGAATTTAAAATCGCCATCAGCACCGCCGCCACATTAATGAGCACACAATACGGCAGCAACGCTTCGAACAGTTTGAATTTCAACACTTGATCGTCGTTCAAATTCAGCGCGGAAGCGAGCCCGAACCGTATCCCCATCGACACGCCCACACATGCGATGCACCCCAGGCTCAACCAATAAAAGAGTCGAATCAACAGCACCGACGCCGTCCGATTCGCCGCGTCTTTCTCGCCTTTCGCGAGGCGATCCGAAAAGACCGGCACGAACACGCTCGTCAACAAACCTTCGCCGAAAAGTCGCCGCGTCAGGTTCGGAAAGATGAATGCGAAGTTGAACGCGTCTGCCACACGTGATGCGCCAAAGAATTGCCCCATGACGCGAAAGCGCCACAATCCGGAGAGGCGGCTGATGATCGTCATGAGTCCCACGACAAACGCCGATCCGATCATACTGCGCCCACTGTCCTGCGGATCATGCTCCCCCGCCCCGCCAGCCGATGGATTTTTAGAAGCGTCCGATACGTTTTTAGTATTTTCCATGAAAGCGTTTTACGAAAAAGGCAAGTGTTTGTAAAGTCGAGTGCTGGTGCTGACTGCTGAGTGCTGAGTGCTGACGCTCGAATTCGGCACTTAGGGCCTGTAAAATAATAAACTGAAGAATTGCTTGCGTATTTCGGCCTGGCTCTTCGTTGAACGCTCAGTCAGAGATACGCTCGTATATCTTCCTTCGCGTCCGCCTCGACCCAGGCCGAAATACGCGGCGGACTTCTTCAGTTTATTATTTTACAGGCCCTTAACGATTCGTCTGACCCATGCTCCTTACTTTTGTCCAAATGCGGAGATGGCGCCGAAA
>JANXLS010000163.1 GCA_025355035.1 Planctomycetota bacterium
GCAAAATATAAAGTCGGAAACACGGCGATCGAACGCCTTTATACAGGCATGAAATGGGCTGAAGGGCCGGCGTGGCATGCGGGTGGGAAGTATTTGATGTGGAGCGATATTCCAAATAATACGCAAATGCGACTATTAGACGAGGATAGTCATATCAGTAAATTACGTGCGTCGAATTACAGTAATGGTAATACGTTTGATTATGAAGGCCGTCAATTGTCCTGTGAACACGATACGCGACGCGTTGTTCGGTATGAACACAATGGTACTGTCAGTGTGTTAGCAGACAAGTTCGAAGGCAAGCCATTCAATGCGCCCAATGATATTGTCATCCATCCTGACGGAGGTATCTGGTTTACAGATCCAGGATACGGTATTCTTGGCCATTATGAAGGTCATCCGGATACATTGCAGCAGAAGGAAGCGGTCTACCGGATTGATCCAAAGACCAATACAGTCACTAAAATTTTAGAGGATATGTTTAAACCTAATGGCCTGTGCTTCTCGCCGGATTATAAGAGACTTTACGTATGCGATACCGGTTCGTCACATTATGAAAAGGCCCCGAAGAATATCCGCGTGTACGAAGTTCAAGAAGGCACCAAGCTATCCGGTGGCAAAGAGTATTGTTCGATGAAAATGACATTGGACGCAAAAGAAGTCGCTGGGATGCCCGACGGTATCCGAGCGGACACCGACGGCAACATTTGGACAGGCGGCGGATGGGTGGGCGAGGGATATGACGGCGTTCATATTTTCAGCCCGGAAGGGGAACGTATAGGCTTGATCCGCCTGCCTGAAATCTGCAGCAACGTTTGCTTCGGGGGTCCAAAACGCAATCGGCTTTTCATGACCGCCAGCCAGTCGCTGTACGCGGTGTATGTCGAAGCCGTCGGCGCGCATATTTGCTAGCTCGACCCGGCAATGAATTGCCGGGCTACCATTGGGATGTCCCTATCGGGACAGGACACTCCCTTCGTAAGCAAAGTGCCGTTGTAGTATTAGCAGCCCGTTGAAAAAGGCTCGCATGGAAAAATCCGGCGCTTTTTGTCCGGCTCTTCGTTGCGAGCTTCAAGCGTTATCTCCTCTGATAGCGCTTGAAGCTCGACGCCTCGATCCGAACAAAAATCGCTCGGCTTTTTCCTTGCGCCCCCTTTTTCAACGGGCTGTTAAGGATTTGAACGATGCCGTATCACTTTAAACGTGAGCTTGCGTCCAGGGAGTTCATTCAGCCTTGAACCGTTCCACACCTTCAACGCCAGATCGTTCCACGGCGGTGCCGCATCGGAAGAATACGCAATCGAGTTCAGATTAATCCCGGTTGCAAAAGCCTCTTGAGTGAAGACCTCGCACAGCGAGCCGTTGCATTCTAAACGATAAAACCCCGGTGGCAGCCCCATGATTTTCAGCATGTACCGCGATCGTTCTTCGAGCGGAACTAAACCCCACGGCGGCATTTTCTGTGCACTGGGATCGTCTGAATTGATCTGCCCAAATGCAGACTGCGCATTGATAATCTCGCGATACCGGTTGCTCGCCGGGATCGGATTCGGCGGAAGAATTGGAAGAACATTGTCTTCGCGTTCAAACGTCAGAATTGCATCCGATTCGATCACTCGCGCCGAGCAATTGAGCGCGGCAATCATCTTCTTGCTGCTCGCATCCAATTCCAAACGGCTCTCAGCCTGCGGCGGATTCAAACTGTCATACAGTAAAAATCCCCACGCGACGTATGCCGAATCCGTCAGATGGATGATGTCCGAATTGATCGTGTACGCAGGCATCGTCCCTTGTTGTTTCAACTGCAATGCTTCAAGCGGATGAAAAACATCGATAATCGCCCATCCGTTTTTCGCACCGAATGCCAGCATATCTTCTGCGTAATGTTTGCGCCGAAATAGCGACGCCTCACCGCTGACTCGCATGTCGCCTGCTTGAGGCGTGAGATGAAAAACGCGCGCACCCGAGCGTTGCGCGCGTTCCGTACAGTCGCGCATCGCGCTGTGAAAGCTTTCAATTCCACGTTCGCCGTAAAGCGCGTCGTTCGCGCCATAGTTGAAGAAAACAATGTTCGGCTGCGACCGTTCCAGCCAATCCGGAAGCCGCTTCAATCCCTCCGCATACGTCCCGCTCCCGGTGGAATGCCGCGCAAACGTCAGATTCAATTCCGGGTGCCGCGTCTTCAACAGGAATTCAACCGTCTGCGACCACACGCCAATATACGTCGAGGAACTCCCGATCCACGTCACGCGATCGTTCGCTTTGAATGGAAATTGAATCGCACTGCGCTTTTGAAAACGCGAATCGACTTCGCTCGGATGATCAAACGCGTCGGGAGCATGAAGATCCGGAACAACAGCGAACGGATTGAGAACGAGATTATTCTGCTTGCGATAGACAACGACCGCTCCGCCCGCAAAAAACGCAAGTATCAGCGCAAGAAAAAAGAGGTGTTTAGTCATCGTTCAATTCTTTTATCGGCTGGTCAATCAAATCGTCGGTTGGTGCTTCGGCATAGTAGAAGTCGAGTTCCACTTCTGCCGTGTTCTTGGCAATGTACGCGATGTAGCCGTCGATTTCGTTGGCCTCAAATGCAATATCAATCTCCGGTTCCGTCGTCGCGGGCGTGTATTCAATTGGAGCGTCGAGATAGCTCCAATCGGGGACATTAACATCTTTTGTGCTCTCCCGATTCGTGGCGTCGACGATTTTCAACGCCTCCGTAACATGCGAACTGTTCCACGCTTTTCGATTTTTAGGATCGACATAAAACGAATACGATTCCCACTCCCCGTCTACGACATCGATCAGTTCCAGCGCCGTGCTGTAATCATCGACGGTCATCGGCGCGTCAATGCTCTTCGTCAACTGCGCGATCAAGCGAGTGACTTCTGCCGTCAGATGCGCGTTGGATTTCACTTCATTAAGTAATCCCTGCAAATCCTTGACGAGCACCTTTTCATTTTCCTTCAGCTTCGCAAAATCAGTTCGTTCCTTATCCGATAGCTCGCCGCCTTGTTTTCTGCGCAGACCTTCGACGCCATAATTCTTGCGCAGTAGCGAGAGCGCGGTGCTGAGCGCTCTAACTCCGGATTCGATCTTCGCGTTTTTGATCCCGGAACGCGGCAGCGATCCGCGCAATTCCGCCGTGCTCTGCGTGCTCGCGTTCAGCGCTTCGAAAAACGAGACATCGTGCTTCTTCAAGCGGCTTTCAAGCAGCACCACTTCTTCCTCTGTCTCTTTCAACGCGGACCAAAACGGCTGCTGCCGAATGGTCTTGGGATCAAGCGATTTGTCTGTGCATTCCTGTGTGGTTCTTCCAATCAAAGCGAGCGCGTGTTTGGCGTCTTCGATAAATTGCGCGGCGGTAACTTTGCGGGGCGGGGGAGTCGGCTTTGTTTCCAACGCGCTGGCGACGCCGGTCGTCAGCAGAATGGCCGGGAGCAGAATTGAATTTATGTTCATGATTCGGCTCCACAGGGTACCAGTGGAATCATAGTGGATGAAATCGAAAAGTATAGATTGAAAGAATGAAAGGCGGTCCGAAAGAGCGCCGAAGCAAATGCGTTTGGGCTTGCCGTTTCGATGAAATTCAATTACACCCTTGGATTGCGTAGAGACAATTGGGTTTGATTATTAATGCGTCGAATGGACTTCGACTCCCGGATGAAGGGTTATCGCGTGTTGAAAAATATTCTTGGAATGCTGGTGGCGATCTTTTCTGTCATCACTGTTACCGTCGAGGATTGCGCCGCGGCGGATCGTCCCGGGACGAACAGCGACGAGAGCAAGGTGCGGCCTTACACGCTGCCCGATCCATTGACGTTCAACGATGGAACGAAGGTGACGGACGCGAAGACATGGGTTGAAAAGCGGCGACCGGAGTTGCTGGATTTGTTTCGCGCGAACATGCACGGACACAGTCCCGCGAAACCGGCGGTGATGAAATTCGAAGTGGAATCGACTGATGCGAAGGCGCTGAACGGATTGGCCACCCGCAAGGAAATCGCGATCTATCCGACGGGATCGAAGGATGGTCCGGCAATTCACCTCCTTTTATACATTCCGAACGGCGCGCAGAAGCCGTCGCCGGCGTTCATCGGCGTGAACTTCGATGGCAATCACACGATCTGTCCGGAAGACACCGGTGTCGTCGTTCGCGAGCAATGGATGTGGAATAAAGCGACGAAAACGGATGCGTTGGTGAAACCAGAGATCAAGAAGACGCTGCCGGCAGCCATTGGGTGGCCAGTTGAAATGGTGTTGAAGCGCGGATACGCCGTCGCGACGATTGCTCGCGCGGATGTGGAACCGGATTATCCGGAAGGATGGAAGCACGGGATTCGCGGCTACTACTTAAAGCAGGCTGGGAGGACGGAATTCGCTCAGGACGATTGGGGCGCAATTGCGGCGTGGGGCTGGAGTTTGAGCCGGGCACTGGATTATCTGGAGACGGATGCGGCGATTGACGCGAAGCATGTTGCAGTGCTGGGGCACTCGCGCATGGGCAAAGCTTCTCTGTGGGCCGGGGCGAGCGATGAGCGATTCGCGCTGGTGATTTCGAACGATTCGGGTGAAGGTGGCGCGGCGATCGCGCGTCGTTGGTTTGGCGAAACAACGGCGGTGATCAACCAGAATTTTCCACATTGGTTCTGCGCGAATTTCAAGCAGTACGCAGGGAACGAAGCGAAGTTGCCGTTCGATGCCCACGAGCTGCTGGCGCTGGTTGCTCCGCGCCCGTTGTACGTGGCGAGTGCCGAAGAGGACTTATGGGCCGATCCACGCGGAGAATTTTTGGCAGCGAAACATGCGAGCGTTGTTTACACACTCTTCGACAAGAAAGGGATCACGGAGGACGACATGCCGGCGATCCATCATCCTGTCGGCGATACGGTCGCGTATCATATTCGCGCCGGGAAGCACGACATGACGGCTTACGATTGGGAGCAGTACGTCGCGTTTGCCGATCGGCAGTTTAAAAATTAAGGTTGACCTGATGCCCGAAGAAAAGAAGCGCGATACCGAGACGCGGCCGGAGTTTCTCGCCACGATTCTGGCGCATGTTGGAACGAAGTTGTTCAATGCAGCGGATCCGTGCACGACGATTCGACAGGCCCCTTCAGCCTCGGGCATTCACGCCAATCTGCCGACGGTGCGCGCGACGAATTTGGACAGCGGGATCCTTGACGTAACGAAGAAACCGCGCGTGATTCCCGGGACGACAACGCTGTCGCGATTCACTGAATTCACAGTTCAATCGTTGGTCGGCAAGGGCGGAATGGGGCAGGTGTATGTCGCCGGGCAAAATGCTCTGCGCCGCGAAGTCGCGATCAAACGAATCAATCCTGAACACCTCGAAAAAGACACGGCGAAAGAAGCTGAGCACGCGTTTATTTGCGAAGCGCTGGCGATGGGATTCTTGGATCACCCCAACATTGTTCCCGTGTATTCGCTGGGACGCGATCAAGAAGGCAAGTGGTTCTTCTCGATGAAGATGGTGCGCGGAATCGAATGGCGGTACCTGCTCCATCCGGAGCAATGCAAGGATCCGGAGACGAAAGCGAAGGCCGTTGCGGCCGACGTCGATATTGACGATCCGGTTCGGCGGCTTGCGCATCTCGAAAAGAATTTGCAGATTCTCAATTCTGTCTGCAACGCGATTGCGTTTGCGCATTCGAAAAAAATCATTCACCGCGATTTGAAGCCCGAGAACGTGATGGTCGGCTCGTACAATGAAGTGCTGGTGATGGATTGGGGATTGGCCGTCGATGTTTCTGAAAATCCGCCGCCGATCGACAGCCAGGACCGACGGGTGCCGACGCGCCCGGAGTGCGGTATGGGCGGGACGCCGGCTTACATGGCTCCGGAACAGTGCGCTTTCAATCCGGGCGGAGAGTATGTTTCGGATAATCTAAACACGTGGACGGACGCGTTTCAGCTCGGCGCGATTTTGTATGAACTGCTTTCCGGACGGCCGCCCTTTATGGGCGATTCGTTGCGGGACGTGTGCGAAAAAGTTGCGCAATGCACGCCGCCCGCACTGCCGGAAACCACACCGTCGGAATTGGTTTCGATCTGCATGAAGGCCTTGGCGAAAGCCCCGAAGGATCGTTATAAGGACGCACTTGAATTTCAACAGGTTTTGCAGGGATACGTCAAGCATCATCAGGCGGCAGTCGTTGCGGGGAAGGCGGAGCGCGAGGCGAAGGTTGAAGCGATTCCGAATTTGGCACGGGCGGTGGTGCTGTACGATGAAG
>JANXLS010000173.1 GCA_025355035.1 Planctomycetota bacterium
AAAATACAAGTATGAGATTTTGCAATGTCCACTGGTCCAAATCGCGATTCAAAGCTGGATGAAATCATCGCACAGTGGCGGGATTGCGTCGGCTCGGAATCGTTTGACCGCGCAACGCCGGGGCAGACGCTGCGCACGCGAACGTCGAAACTCATCGCGCCTGACGATGCCGGCGCAACGCTCGTCCAATCCTCCGCGCCGCAGTTGAGCGGGACCTCGACGATCGTGCCGCGCAGGGAGAGCTTGGCGAAATGGAGCGAGTACGCGATTCAGGAAATGGTCAACGAAGGCGGCATGGGGCAGATTTTTCGCGCCGATCAAGGTTCGTTGCGTCGCGACGTGGCCGTCAAGAAAATCATCCCGGAGCATCTCGACAAGCAGTCCGCCGACGAAACCAAACAGGCGTTTGTCTCCGAAGCGTTGGTGACCGGTTTTCTCGAACACCCCAACATCGTGCCCGTGCATTCGCTGGGGCAGGACGAGTGCGGCGACTGGTTCTTCTCAATGAAGATGGTCCGCGGCACCGCGTGGAAACACCTGCTGCATCCCGTCCCTCTTGCGTCCCACTTGCCCGAATCCAAAGACACCCCGGATCTCGACATCGACGACCCCGCCCGTCGCGCTGAACATCTAGACGAGAATCTGAAAATCATCCACGCAGTCTGCAATGCCGTGGCATTCGCACATTCAAAGAAGATCATCCATCGCGATTTGAAGCCGGAGAACGTGATGGTCGGCGCGTTCGGCGAAGTACTGGTGATGGATTGGGGCTTGGCGGTGGATGTCTCGGATGAAGCAAATCCCACGGATACGCGTGTCCCGCATAAATCCATCGTGGGCCTTGGCGGCACGCCCGAATACGTCGCGCCGGAACAGAATTACAGCGACAGCGCGAGCCTCAGTGAGCGGACGGACGTGTTCTTGCTCGGCGCAATGCTCTTCGAAATCTTGACCGGCCAACCGCCCAACGCCGGTGCGACGACAAACGAAGCGCTGATGATAGCGGTCGTCTGCAATCCAGACCGCGACTATAAAAGTGCGCCGCAAGAACTCGCGGACATCTGCCGCAAAGCGCTGTCGAAAGACCCGCAAAATCGCCACGCGAACGCGCTCGATTTCCAAAAATCGCTGACCGACTACCAACACCACCGTGAAGCCGCATTGATCCTCGCCCGCGCCGACCTTGAAGCCAAAACGCAAGCCATCCCGAACTTGGCGCGGGCGGTGGTGCTTTACAATCAGGCGCTGGAATTGTGGCCGGAGAATGCGGGTGCGCAAAAGAGCCGGGATGATGCACGGACGCGGCTGATGTTTTTGGAGACGGCGGCGCGGCGGACGAAGTATGGATTGCGGGCGGCAGTGGCGGCGATTGTGGTTGGATTGACGGTGGGATTTTTTTTGATACGCGCGGAACGCAATGCGACAGAGTTGCAGCGCGGCATCGCGGTCGAACAGAAAGTACGCGCCGACGAAAACGCGCAGAAAGCAATCGCCAGCGAGAAGGACGCAAAAATTCAACTCGCGAAAGCCGTGGTAGCCCGGGGCGACGCATTGCTTGCCGCAGACAGGGTGTACGATACTCATGAAGCCTTTCAAATGGCGTTCGACATGTTCGAAGGACTTGGGATGTCTCCCGAGGAGGCCGAATGGGGGTTGTCCGATCTCTACATGCGCTGGCCCACGCCCCTTATGACGTATGCCGACATGCATACCGGTTCAGTGAGTGATGTTTTTTTCCTGCCGGACGGCCAATCATTTTTGTCAGCGGGCGATCAAAAAGTCGTGCAATGGGATGTTAAAACGGGCCGCGTATTGCACACATTCACTGGCCACACAGTCGGCGGAATGGGTATGGCCCTATCGCACGATGGCCGTCGATTTATAACCAGTAGCAATGACAAAACAGTCAAAGTATGGCGAAACGACGGTGTTTTACCGGAATGCGAAAGAACCATGAATGGCGTTCGGGCATCAGCTCGAATTGCATTGTCGCATGACGGAAAACTCGGATTTTCATTGTCGACCATCGATTCGAAACTTTGGGATTTAGATAAGGGAATTGAAATAAAGAAGGGAAAAATAGGCACTACAGAAAATGATTTTTATCAAGCGTTCTTCCTTCCTGATTCGAAAAAGCTGCTTACTGCCGACCCTGAGCATCGATTGAAACTTTGGGATATTGAAACAGGAATGGTCATGCCCAGTTTTAAATTTCCGGGAAATGTCATTGGATACGTGTGCGCCTCAAGTGATGGGAAACTCGTGCTGTCCCAGGCGTCTGACGGGAACATTGTCATTTGGGAATCGGAAACCGGTAAAGTCGTTCAGACCTTGAAATTCGCCTCTCGAAATCAGGAAATAACCTGCGGAACCATTTCGTTCGACAAGCATAAGGTTGCGGTGGCCTCGCGAGCGGGATTTGCAGTTGTCTGGGATATGGTTTCGGGGACGGAAACACATCGGATTGCATGGAGTCATTCCTTGATCCTGAGTGTACGGTTTTCGCCCGATGACCGTCAATTGCTGACCGCAGGTAATGACAAAGTGCTCAATCTTTGGGACACAAGCGACGCGAAAACTCCGTTTCGGTTTGCCAAAGAAGATCACGCGATCAGGAGCCTCGCGATGTCAACACGTTGCGATCGCCTGTTCTCCTTGACAAATGAAAGCGTGAAGTGCTGGGACACAGAAACGCAGCAAGTATTGCGAACCTATCCCGAGCTTTCCCACACCGACTTTACGTGCGTCTCAACGTCGGCAGACGATCACGCTTTTTTCACTCCGGACCGTACGAGCGGTGAAATCCTCAAATGGGATACTCGTTCGGCGGAATATCAAATTGCTTTCAAAGAAGTGCCCAAGAAACTTTGGAGATTTTCATTGTCACCGGACGGGAATAAAGCCTTGATACTTTCGGGCGATGCCCCCTCGCTAAAATTGCGTCTGGTGGACTTGAAAAAAGGTCAGGAACTTTTTTCGTTTGACTCCATAAATAATGATGTGCTGGCTTTTTCCTCTGATGGGAAACTGGGATTGGTGGGTGGCCGAGACGATGCGACGCATCAGCGAATCGCGATACTTGATATTGAAAAAGGCACAATTATCCGAAAATTACCCGGCTATGTCTTGTTTCATAACGGGCTGGCGTTTGCGCCGGATAATTCGTTTTTGATTGCCTGTTCCACGCGCATCCGGCGTTTCGATCCGGTCACAGGGCGTGAAACGCATGTTGTATCAATGAGCTCCACGACTGGCGCGCCCAAGATTGCCATCGCGCCAAATTCGAAGCTGGCTTTGGCGTTGTGCGACGCCGAGCCGTTGCGGTTGCTGGATTCATCCAATCTCCGGGTATTACGTTCCTTTCAGCCAAACGGAACTGCCTGGTGTGGATTCTTTTCTCCGGATTCACGAAAAATAATCTGGGGCAACAGTGACGGATCAATTTACCGTATCGATTTCGACTTCCCCCGGCAATACCGGCTTCTGAAGACCAAACTCGACAATGCTCAAATACGTTTAGCGAAAGATCCCAAAGACAAATCCGCATTGACGACATTTGGCGACTGGTTCGCGTTTCGCGGCGTTTGGGACTACGCTCTAGACTTTTATATCCGCGCGGGAATCTCGCCGTCATCACCGAAAATGGCGTCTTGTTCCTGGCGAAATAGCCAATGGGACGCAGCGCTTAAGGCTTTCCAGACAGAACATGAACACACGAAACCGAGTGAAAGCGGCGAGTTGCAATTCGATCTTCGCGTCGCAAGGTTGAAAGACATCTTGGCCGATCTGCCAATTTCGCCGCAAAAAACGGGACCATTCGTTGCGCTTGATCTTTCGAGTGCGAGCAATGCGGAAGTGCTTAGTACGGCCAATTATTCCACGCCGAACGAATACACTTTTATATGGGCCACGGAAAGCTGGATCGCAGCTCACGGCATGAACAGCGCTGGCATAGCGGACGATGGACGCATTGAAATTCCAGGCACCGAGTCGCGCGAATATTTTCAGATGCGTCTGCCGCCTGTGAAAAACGCGATCATCGTCACTGCTCCAAAAGCCAGACAGCCCAATCCGATGACTGTTACACTCCCGGTCAATCAGTGCCGTGCTTACTCGCAACTGATGTTCCTGCACAGTTCTTCCTTTGGGAATGGAATCCTTCGTGTCAGACTTGTATACGCATCGGGCAAACAAGAAGAAATCCGGCTCCGAGTTCTGGACTGGTTTAAGGCATCCCAGGAATTAGCCCGGAATGAAAAACCTGCGGTGATAACGCTGGAGGCTACAGAACGCGCGCATTCTGCGGTAATGCACTCGCAATGCTTTAATATCAATCGAAGTGAAACGTTGATTTCAATTGTTGTTTCGTTTGAATCCACTCTGAACACGCCTGCTAATCCGCGTTTTGACGAACAATTTACGGCGGGCATTTTTGCCATAAGCGCAGTTCCGGCGGAAAATGAGAAATAGTACAGTTGGCGCTGTAATGGAACGGAGCGAGGGCTGCAATCATGAAAGTAGTTTTAAGAATTGTGGCAGGACAAACCTGCGGCAAGTCCTTCGAATACACTCAGGCCGATACGCTGCTCTTTGGCCGGGCATCG
>JANXLS010000197.1 GCA_025355035.1 Planctomycetota bacterium
GTCTTTGCGCTTTTCGTTGTATTCTTCAACCTTCTTTAAATCCGAAGGGCTCGGCGTCTTACCCATCGCGGTGAGGAGTTCAATTTTGCTCTCCAAAACCAGTTTCTCGGTCCCCTTGAACTGGTAATACGACCACTTGTCGAACGCTTCGCTGTGCTCCTTCATCGATTCGCTTTCGAAGTGGCTGGAACACAACGCGGCGACGGCAGCGAACGCGGCGAGAAATGCGGTGCTGAGCGCGACCAGACTGACCCACTTCTCCTTCGATTCGTGCGCGTTGTGTTGAATGTGTTCGTGAAGTTCTTCGAGTGGCACTTCGATTTCAGCCATATACGCCTCCGAGGAGAATGAAAAATGCGACGCTTTATTTCAATGTTGAATGCATCATTATTAAAGCTGACGATTCAGTTGCAAATCGTTTTCGAAATTTGGAAGGTACTCGAATCGCTCGCCGAGCGCGGTGCGTCGGAAGCGTGACGAAGGATGCCACGCAAAAACGGGAGGAGGCATCCGCTCACGACAGGAAAGGTAAATCGCGCGCGGATTCGGATCAAACCATTTTCTTCACAACGATCTTCGCGATAACCGGCGGCCACGTCTGTTTGGGAATCGAAAGCTTGTAGAGCACGCGCGGCAACTTCACTTTAAAGTGCGGCAGATGCGACTTGCCTGCGGGCTTTTCCGGAAGGTTCGGTTGAGCGTTCCAATTTGGGCCTGTTCCGAAAATCTGCGGCCGGACGAGCACGGGTTCCTGCGCGCCGGTCGGGGCGATCACCCAACCGAAACCGCCAGAGCCGCCCGAACCGGGAATGCCCGGAATGCCGCCGGAGCTCGGAAGGCGTCCGCTCGAACCCGGCATCTGCCAACTTCCAGCAACCCCGCCGCTCGTCACGCCTGTCAACCCGGCTGCGCTGCTGCTCTGCAAATACGGTCGTTCGCTTCCGCCGATAAATCCGCTGCTCCCGCCCAATCCGCCGCTACTCACCACACCGCCGAAACTGCTGCGCAAGCGCGATGC
>JANXLS010000212.1 GCA_025355035.1 Planctomycetota bacterium
TGACCGGCGATCATCCGCAGTCGTTTGCGCAGCACGTTCGGATGTTCGGAAAATTGCGCGGCGAGCAATCGACATGGGAGTTGAAAGCGCAGATCGGCTACGCGGCTCCAGACATCGCGCTGCATTACGATGGCGGGACGAGTACGCTGGATTTCGTCTGCACGGGCTTTTTCGAAACACTGGGGTTGTATCATGATTGCTCGAAGGCGCAGGAGCGCGTCGCGCTGAAATGGCTCGCGTATTTCGGACTCGATCATCTTGCAGCGCGTCCGTTCCGGCTGTTGTCAGACGGGCATCAACGGCTCGTTTTGCTTGCGCGCGCGTTTGTGAAACAGCCGGGATTGTTGATACTCGACGAACCGTGTCAGGGACTTGATCCTCATGCGCGCGAACGCGTTTGCAAGGCGCTCGATGCGATCTGTTCGAAGACACGCACGACGCTCGTGATCGTCTCGCATTACACGGAAGAACTGCCGCACTGCATCACGCATCGCATGGAAATGCGACGCGGGAAAGCGCCGCTGCTCAAACAGTGACCACCGCTTTTATTTTCCAGCCAAAGCACGGTAGACGGGATCGTTCGCGAGGATGTTGAAGTCTGGATTGTATTGGATCGATTTCCAACTTTTGAGGCCTTTGACCTCAGCAGCTTTTAGGGCGGAAACAGCTTTGTCCGTATTTGCTTTGCGTGAATCGTCGCCGGTTGAATCGTCGGGGAGGTTTTGCGCACGGACGGCATACAGTGCGGCGACGTAACAATCCACCCAGCAATTCCACGGCTGCAATTCGTGTGCTCTTTGAATGTCGAGTTCCGCGCGAGTCATGTCTCCGACGGAGGCGAAGGACGCGGCGCGGAAAACGCAATCAAACGACGTTTTCGCTGCAAGGGATGTGATGGCGGCCCGGTCTTGCCGCGCTTTTTCGATCTGGTGAAGTGCATCGAAAACGCGGGACCGATAGTAATATCCGATTATTTCTTTCGGATTGTGCTCGATCGCCAACGAGAAATCCGCCAGCGCATTTTCCATTTTGCCCTGAAAAAAATAAATTTGCCCGCGCCAGAGATAGCCGGACGAATGGCGTTTATCGATTTGAATGACATGGTCGAAGTCTGCCAAGGCAGTGCTCAGTTGATCGTTTTCGGCGCTCAATTCACCGCGCAACAGGTAGCCGTAGGGCAACGATGAATTGCTCCTTATCGCATCTTCAGCCATTTGCAGCGCGGCTGTTGTGTCGCCCTGCTGGAGATACAACATGCCCTTTAAGTAACAGGCATAAGTGAAATGCGAATCGATTGACAACGCCTCTCGAATGTCCTCGAAAGCTGAATTCAAATCACCGTGTTGTGAATGCAGAAATGCGCGGTGACTATACGAATGGCTGCTTTTTGAAAGTTGTACCGCGCGATTGCTGTCGGCAATGGCAAGATCGAAGCGATCCGATGCGAAAAAAGCGGAGGATCGCGCATTGTAGACCTTTGACGGTTCGATCTGGCCCAAAGCGATCGCCTGGGTATGGTCTGCGATTGCCTTTTCATAGTTCGCCATTCGGGCGTGAATTAGACCTCGATTGAAATAGGCAAAGGGCTGTTTTTTATCCACCGCAATAGCCCGGTCGAGTAAGATCAGCGCTTGTTCATTTTTGCCTTCCTTCATCAAACTGACGGCGGAGTTGGTGTCGTACCTCGATCGGCTTTCGTGAGTGCCGTAATTTTCGTATAGAATGCAGAGACCGACGACAACCGTTGCCGCCAACACAATCCATTTGAGCGAACTGAGGGGCAGTTGTTCGAAGTAGTATTTTTGTGGAGGGGGTTCCTCGGGCTTGTTTGAGTGCGCGGCGCATTTCCAGCAATCGGTGAAATTGGGATCGATGGATTCGCCGCATGCCGGACAGATCCATGCTTCGCCGACGGACTCGGGTGAGTGGCGTCGGGCGCTGAAATCGCCACACACGTTTCGCGCCGCTTCGACGTGTTCGTCGCTCACCCATACGCTGGGATAGACGACCGGGATTTCGCCACGCAGGCTGAACGTCTGCTCATCCTGGATGATCGCGTGGATGCCTTTGCTTTCCAGGATTTCGACGAGCACATGCGCCTGCGTGGGGTCTTTCGCTTGGAAGATGCACTGCATGCGCCAACCCTCTTTATCAAACGGTAACGAAAAGCGAAGCGTGGATTCGCTCCAAAAGCTATCTCAAAGAGACGCGGTCGCAACGCTGAATTGTGTTGCGGGCGCCCCGCCTGCAAAGGACAAATGCAGGCGGGAGCCTGCACCACAATAACTCAAATGCTGCGGCTCAATGGCCCCTTATTGATAAATGGAAAAGTTTTCTGATTCGCGCTATAGTTGAGGGCATGAAAACAGCCACCCATTCCGCTTGCGCCGCCATTGTTGCCGCGCTCACTAAAATTACGGGCCTGGATGCCGATGCGGTTGCGTCGCAGTTGAATCGCCCGCCGAACGCCAACATGGGCGACTATGCGTTTCCGTGTTTCGCATACGCCAAACAAAACAAGCTTCCGCCCAACGAAGCC
>JANXLS010000227.1 GCA_025355035.1 Planctomycetota bacterium
GAGTCGTTTGCAGCACATTTTTGCGCCCCGCGAAATCGTACAATAAACTCTTCCGCTCGCCCGGCGTCGTGAAATTCCAGTCGCGATACCATCCCGGCGTTTGGGTCGTATCTGCCGGAAAGGTGATCGCACTTTTCAGCCGAGCCGCTTCTTCCCCCGCCGGCGTTCCCTTTGAAACAAGCACCAACATGTCCGCATACGTCCACAAGTCGAGCGGATTCTGAGCGAAGAATTCGTTGGCATCCTTGAGCCGTCGAGCGGCGATCGCCTTCTGATGTTCGGGGTCAAATTCGCGCTGATGTTCTCGCGCCATTTCTTCAAACATGTTGCGGGGAGCTGGCGCAGGCTGAACCGTCGGCTTGGGAAGAGATGAAGCCACAGCTGCGTTGGCTTGCCCAGCCGTTGAAATATCCTGCATCGTTACAGGCGTTTCCGGAGCTCCCGCTCCCAAAGTTTTTTCCGCCGGTTTCGGCGCGCCGCCAAAAATTCCGAGCACATACAAGGCCGCGGCAAGTACGGCGAACAGAACCGCTCCGCCTAAAATCGCCGACTGAAGCGGAAACGGTTTTTTAACCTGAGTGGTTGTTTTGACACTCGAAGCGCGCGGAGTGCTGACCAACGAAAGGGTCGCGTTCGATCGCGCGGCTCCGTCGACGACATTCGGTGATCGTGCCGGCGTTCGTCGCAGAACATTGGGCGACGTGTCCGTCCGTTGCCCGGTCGCGGCATTCCCGGATGCCGGACTCGCGTTCTGAAATTCGATCGGCACACAATTCTTGCAGTACGCATGCTCGTCAGAACCCAAAACTGCTTTGCCGGATTCGACGTCTTCTTCAGATAAACGCGTACTGCAGGTATCGCAATAAAAGATACGCATGGTGTGGGCTCCGTATGACGAAACGTGGCTCGTTTTCAGTCGCCAGTCAGCGCAATGTGAATCGAGCGCAGTTTCTGAATCCCCCAAGCGCTCTTTTACCCGATTTTTGTTTCGCAGTGGGGAACGTTTTGAAAATTTCGGCTGCTTCGGTAAGCTGGAACTGAATAGGTTCGAAGTTTCCAATACGTCATACGTCCTATACGCCGTAACTGTTGTATATACGTATTGAAAAACGTTGACGATCAGGGTTTTTCATTCGCGCTTTTTGCCGAAAGTCGAAGCGAGAGAAAAGGAACGATTCATGTCCGACATGGCGGAAGAAATGTTGCAGGTGGCGAAGGAAGCTCGAGCGGCGGCGCGCATCATGGCGAACGCCCCGACGCAGCAGAAGAACGCTGCGCTCGAATTCGCCACCGAAGCCCTGATGCGCGAACGATCCTCGCTCGAAGCTGCAAACGCCGAAGACCTCGCTCGCGGCAAGGAAAAAGGCATCGCCGGTCCGATGCTCGACCGCCTGCGGCTCGACGCACGCATCATCGAAAAACTTGCGGAAGGCCTGCAGCAGGTCGTTGCCCTCCCGGACCCTGTCGGCGTCGAACTCGGCCGCGAGACGCGTCCCAACGGCCTCGTCCTTCGCCGTGTGCGCACACCGATCGGCGCCATCCTGATCATCTTCGAATCGCGCCCCAACGTCACCGTCGAGGCCGCGTCGCTGTGCTTGAAGAGCGGCAACGCCTGCATTCTGCGCGGCGGCAGTGAAGCGATTTCGAGCAACCGCGCGCTGGCGAAAGTGCTGCGTTCAAGCCTGGAACGCGCGGGGCTTCCCGCCGCCGCGGTGACCGTCGTCGAGACCACCGACCGCGCTGCGATTAACGCGCTGCTGAAACTCGACACGCTCATCGATCTGGTCATTCCGCGTGGAGGTGAAGGGCTGATCCGCATGGTTGCGGAGAATTCACGCATCCCGACGATCAAACATTTCAAGGGTGTGTGCCACGTCTACGTGGATGAGTCGGCCGACTTGAATCTCGCGCAGGTCATTCTGTTGAATTCGAAATTGCAGCGCGTTTCCACCTGCAATACGGCGGAGACTGCGCTGGTTCACCGCGCCGTGGCGCGAAAATTCCTTCCGGCTACGGCAAAAGCGTTGATCGAGAAAAATTGCGAAATCCGCGTCTGCCCTGAAACGCGCGCCATCCTGACGGCAGCCGGAATCTCCGGCCCGCTTGTAAAAGACGCGGACGAAACGACGTTTTACACCGAATACCTCGACCGCATTCTGTCGGTGAAAGTGGTGAATTCACTGGAAGATGCCGCCGACCATATCGAGAAATACGGTTCGCGCCACACCGAAGCGATTATCACGACCGATCCGGAACGCGGACATCGCTTCCAGAATCTGGTCGACAGCGCGTGCGTCTTTGTGAACGCGTCGACACGGTTGTG
>JANXLS010000260.1 GCA_025355035.1 Planctomycetota bacterium
AGAATTGCTTGCGTCTTTCGGCCTGGCTCTTCGTTGAACGCTCAGTCAGAGATACACTCGTATATCTTCCTTCGCGTCCGCCTCGACCCAGGCCGAAATACGCGGCGGACTTCTTCAGTTTATTATTTTACAGGCCCTAAGACTTTTTCTCAGCGAACACGCGCACGTCCTTTTCGTTAACGGGGCCGGTCAGGTTCAGCGCCATAGCCACGGCAGCAAGATTGACGCCCAATTCCTTCGCAACACGACGCGCAATCGGCGTGGCTCGGACGGCGCCCGTTGAAGTCGAGTCGATCACGGCCGTCGGCGCTAATCCAGCGGATGTGACCAAACCCCGGTGGGCTGCCAGCAACGCCTCATTCTTCGCATCGAGATCACTCGGAATCATCTCGCCCGCCACGCCGATCACACACATCACGTAACCCACGGGCAACACCGAACTTTCCATAGCACAGCATTTCAACACGACCCCTGCGGCGGGTGACGGCATCTCGAATTTCGCTTTGTCCGTGATGATGTCGCACAGCGTCTGATGCGGTGCGACGATTGAACCTTCTTGAACAACCCACCGGTCGAGTGTCGCTTCCGTCAGATTTTCATTGGCTTTCGGCATTTCAACGAACGTCATCAGCGCTCACCCTTTTTTAGAATTGCTCAAGGAACTTGCGGCCAATCGTGATCGAAGACATCACGTTCGCTTCTTTGCTCTCATCTTCCAGCGCGTACCAACCGGCATAGCCGATCTGCTTCAGCGCGTGGAGATAATCCTTCCACGGGACCGCGCCTTGACCGACTGTCGGGCGACCGGACTTCGGATGCCTGTCTTTCGCGTGCGTATGAACGATGTACGGCGCGAGAATTTCAACCCCGGCAACCGTTCCGAAATCCAGCATGTTCGCCGGATCGTAATTCACTTTCAAACTTGGGCTGCCGACATCTTCAATGAATTGCCGAAGAACCTGCGCCGACTCCAGTCCCGTCTCAAGCGCCAGAATACCGTTGTAACGTTCCGCATCCTTCACGACGGCAACCACCGATTTCAGAAATCGAGCGTAGTGCGCCGAGCCGCTGTCCTCCGGAATAGGACCGATGTGCGTCGTGACAATCGGCGAACCGATTTCGCTCGCCATACGCAGAGCCTTGCGCGTCTTGTCAATGCGCGACTCCAGTTCTGCATCCCCTTCACCAAACCCGCCCAGCGTCTGCGGCCCGGCCAGCTGCGCGCAAAAAGCGCTGATCACCAAGCCGCGTTTTTCGCAGGCCTTTCGAACTTTGGCGCGCAACGGCGGCGTGGCACACCGATCCGGATCCAGCGCGCACGTCAGATCCCATTTCTTGACATCCACGCACCACGGCTGCACGGCTTTTAATCCTGCATCCGCCGCTTTATCCAGAAGTTTCTCAAAGTCTTCAAAGGTAGGCGTGGGTCCCAGCGACCACAGCGCGACGCCGATTTTCAATGTACCCATTTAAATTGGATTCCGATTCGCAATAGTTTTTAAAGTTCAAAGTTCAAAGTTAACGGCAACTGCCCTTCGATAACGAACTTCTATTCAACATCGATAGCGTTCTGGTTTAGACGCCGACAATGCGGATGTCCTTGAAAGCAAAAAATATATTGCCTGAACCACGAAGGCACACGATCCAGTTCCTTCCAAAGCCGCGAGCGTGAGCCAATGTTAAGATGCGAGTTGCGACTCACGTTTGAATGTACACGCATCTGCTTGCGGCGGGCAAGCTGGCTCTTCGTTGCTCTCGCATGCCGTATCTACTCAATACGGCTTAGCTCGAGTGCCTCGATCCAGCATGCCCGGCGCGGCGCATCTGCATGTACATTCAAACGTGAATTGCTCTAAAAACCGTTGGTTTAAACGAGCGCCCATGGCCGCAGACTGAACAACTGCTTTTTTTAGTTTAACGCCTTTTCCGCTTCGGCAATGAACTTTGCTTTCGCTGCGTCCAAAGGCAAATTGAACGAACATCCCGACGCTTGACGATGCCCACCCCCGCCGAACAAGCGCGCCAGCGCTCCGGCGTCGATGTCGCGCGTCGATCGCAAACTCACTTTCGTGGATGCGCCGCCGTTGAGTTCATAGAAGAAAAGCGCAAGTTCGACGCCGGCCAACATACGCGGAATGCTCGAGAAATCATCGGCATTCTGCGGCGTCGTCCCCGTCGCGACAAAATCCAAATTCCGGACACTGATCGAGGCGATCCTTCCGTTTGCGAAGCATTCCAACGACGCTCTCGCCCGCGTTTCGAGATCCAGCTCGGCGCGCGTTTTATTCAGATAAATACGCCGCCACGCCGCTTCACCATCAACGCCCGTTTCACGCAATTCCGCCGCCATGCGCAGCACACGAGGGGTCGCGTTGGAATACGAAAAATGCCCCGTATCCGTGATCAGGCCTATGTACATCGCCTCCCGTGCCAAAGGCGGTACCGGCCATCGACGTTCGGACGCCAAACGCCAGATCATCTCCGCCGCCGCCGCCGCTCGCGTATCGACAAAATTCACGTCGCCAAACATCGGATTGCCCGGATGATGATCGATGTCCACGACTTTGGCCGTGCCAAAATCCTCGCGCGTGATCTTGCCGATGCGGTTCAGATCCGTCGAATCGACGACGAAGACCAAATCCGCGCTTAAAGGAACGCCGGGAGTATGCTGGCGAATCATCCCATCGGGATCAAGATTCGAGTACTTACGCGGCGTCGGATCGGAATTGACAATCTCAGCGCGTTTGCCCAGCGCTCGCAGAATCGCGCACACCGCGACTTCACTGCCGATGCAATCGCCATCCGGCCGTTCGTGGCCCGTCACAACGATGCGCTCGGCACGGTCGACAAGCGTTTGAATCTGCGCCGCAATGCCGGCATCTTCCAATTCACCACAAACTGTCAGCACTGTTGAGTTGTCTTGTAAGGGTAGGGACGTTGGTGGAGTCATACCTTGCGAAAGCCTCTTAGGTTGTCGATAATGAATTCGATAAATCTCTTGGCCAAAGTTTCGGACGTAACATGTCAGGTCCTTCTTTTAACGGACACGGTATAAAATAGAAAGAAAAGAGCGTTTTTTTCCGCAATCTGAACGTTAACGAGCGCAAATGATCGGTTATAAACTGTACGACTTTTTACGAAAACGATTTTGCAATTCGATGGCTGGCGCACAAACGTGGGTTTTGTCCGGTAGTTCAAAGTCGTGGCGACACGATTCCTGTGAACTGGTATCTACACGAACGAGGTAACGGACCGACATGGGGTTAAAAGGCAATTTGGCCGCCGTCAATTTGGCGGACGTTTTTCAACTGTTGTCGCGCGGCAAGTCCAGCGGTCTGCTCCGGGTCCAGGCACCGGAAGGGACACGCTTCATTGAATTACAGGACGGCTTCATATCCCTTGCCGGTCGCGCCACTCAATACATTCAACTCGGGGACCTGCTCCTTTCACGCAAGGCGATCACAGACGAAAACCTGAGCACCGCGATGAAGATCCACAAAGAAAACGGAATGGTGCTCGGGCAAGTTTTAATCGAGATGAACTACGTTCAGCGCGTCGATCTCGACGAGTCCCTTCGTTTCCTCATCGAAGAAGAAGTCTGCGATCTGTTCACCCTTCGCGAAGGGGAATTTGATTTCCTTCAAAGTGCGTCGCTCGATACCAAAGTTGCCCCCGGCGGCGGTGCCGTTCGGCTGCGCATTGATCCAGACAGCCTCCTTTTGGAAGCCGCCCGCCGTGCCGACGAATGGAAGGAACTCGAGCAGCGCATCACGAGCCAGTCGCTGCTTTTCCGGCTCACGGAAGAGGGAATGCGCGTTTATCAGGACGCTGATGGAATCTCCGACGAAGGTCGCACGATCATGCGCCTGTTGCAGGCCAAACACTCCGTCGAGGGCATCGTCCAAAAATCGTGTCTCGGTCGCCTCAACTCAAACCGCATGATACTGGAACTCTGGGACGCGCAACTCATCGAAGCCGTCGCGAGATCCGAGTATCTCGATTATGCGAATGCCTTGATGGAGACCGGCCAGATCTCCGACGCGCACCGCGTTGCCGTTCACGCTTCGAAGGTCGGATCGCCCGAAACAATTAAATTGGCCATTGCGCTGATCGACACGCTGCGAAAGCAACTGGTCTTCGAAGACAAGCCCGTCGTCGCTCAAATCGCCGCCAGCGAACGGCGCGCTTCCCCCTCCGTGTTGATCAAGAAGCCGACGCTCTCCGCCAGCCTCATCATCAAAAAGAAGAAATTGCCCTGGGCCAAAATCGCATTGATCACCTCGCTGATTCTTGCTGCCGGCGGTTATTTCGCTTATTACACGCTCACGACCATCGATCCCAACGAGGCACCGCGAAAGACACTCGAAAAGCTCAAAGTCACCGCGAAACAGATGGTCTATTCACGACACTTCGCCGACGCACTCGAAATCGCTGGCAAATTTGGCGCACCCAATCCCGATTGGAAAAAGCAACACGAAAAAATTCAAGGCGATATCCAGATTGAAGTCGAGGAGCAATTCACGCGCGACTTCAAGGAATTGTTGAGAGGCGAGGCGCAAAATACCTTTAGCAACGCTCAAGTCGCCGAATTCAAACAACGCTTCAAAGACTACGACGGCGTCGTGTTTGTCAGCAAGCCGACAATCAAGGACTACAAAAAGATCAAAAAGCTTCTTCCCGAATTGGAAGAGAAAATCAAGCTGGCCGAATGGCGCGAGAAATTGGATCAATTGACCCGGAATGCGCAATTGCTATCCCAGGAAAAATTGGTGGAGCGCTATCGCATTCTTCTGGCTGAAGATCCGTTCGAAGCCGTCGCCAAGGACGCGCGCGCCGAGTTGTACAAGTTGCTGGCCCCGCGTCACGAAGCCGAAAGGGAATTGACGCTCGCCCACGAAATGCTCGCCAACGGAGGCTATGAGCAGGCACGAAAATTGTGCGAGGCAATTAAGACTCATTTCCCATCGACAAAGCTCGCCGAGGACGCGGACAAGACGCTTGAAAGCGCCGTCGCCAATGAAAACAAGGCTAACGATTCGCTCGCAAAAATCCGCAAACTCATTCTTCAACGCAACACGGACGAAGCCCGCCGGCTCGCCACGCAGTTGCTCTCCACCAAGCCGCCTGCCGAGGTTCAAGCGGCCGTCGTCTCTGAAATACGAAAATTGCAGACGGATATTCCGGAAGATGAATTGCGCAGGAAGCTCGTGATCGCCGCTCAATCCTGGGACATCGATGCCAAGTTGGCCCGGACACGAACTCTGGATGTCGTCAACGCCTACCCGTTCTCGGAAGCGGCTTCCAATGCGTTGCTGCGCGTCAAAGTCACCAGTTTTCCCGAAGGTGCGTTCGTCATTTACAAAGAACGCTCCGTCGGAAAGACCCCTTTAACCCTCGATCTTCCCGTCATGGGACCGGTTTCTTTGACGTTCAGCTTGCCTGGATTTGAGTCGTTTGAACTCATTGAAAACAATTTCCGGGGTGAAAGCATCCAAGCCGTATTCATACGCAAGCCACAAGCCTCCGTCCTCGCTCCGGTTACCCCAACAGCCGGAATGCTCGCATTCAAAGACCTCGTTTTGGTCGCGGGAGGCAGCGAACTGACGGTTTTGAACGCGCGAACTCTCGATGTGTTGCGCCGTGTCAATCTGGAATCAACACCACAGCCGATGAAAATCGGCGACAAGATTGAACAACCCGCCGCTTTGGCGTACAAAGAATTGAAATTGCGCGGTATGAGTGCGACGGAAGAAGACGCCGAAGGGTGGGCTTTCGTATCCTGCAGCGGATCGTACTTTTTCCAAATTCCGTCGAACGGCACGGATTTCTACCGGATTGCCTGCCAGCCAGGATCCATCGGCGCGCCACAAATGTACCGCCCAAAAAAGGCCGCTGGATTTAAATTGATTTCGGTCGCCACCAAATCGAACATCGAAATCTATAATGCGGAACGCCAACTCATTCCCCCGCTTCACGAGATTCCATCGGGCGGCGGACAGGATCAACCGATAGGACTCGCGTTCGACGGCGACACCTATTACGTCCCGCGTGACAACAACGTCGTCTGCGCCGTCGAAGGCTACCGCGGCGATATCAAGTGGAAGAAGTCTTTCGACGAACGGCTCAGCCTCCCGCTCGCCGTCAATGCCGATTTAAAAATGGTCGCCGTGGCGGATGTCAAAGGACATGTCTCGCTGCTTGATTCCGATTTGTTTGGAAAAGACAAAGGACACACCGATTTGGGTGCCGCAACGCTATTGGGTTTGACGGCGGCAGCGAATGGATTCGTCGCAGCGCTGGACGACAATTCGCTCGCATGGGTTCCGAGCACCGGCGGACCGTCTCCTTGGATCACACCATTGCCGGGACGCGTGATCTTCACGCCCCTTGTCCGCAATCCGGATCGCAAAGATAAGAAAGGCATTTCTGCAGCCATCGTCTGCTGCGAAACATTGAACAACGCCTATATCGCTGTCGCGGTGAGTTTGAAGGACGGTTCGATTTTCTGGCGCGGCCGACTCACCGCAAAACCAGTCGCAGGCTCGGTCAGCGCGGAAGCCGTCTACATTGGAACGGTCGAAAACGAACTGGTCAAATTCGACTTCACCCTTCCGACGACGAATTGAATGAATGGGCAGCCATTCTAGTGCACGGATTTGGCTAGGCACAACGAAACCCGTGGCACACACTGAGCGCTTACACTAATTTAATTTCCACAATCGCCCCCGGGCCCGCGGCCTTTTGGCCCTCATTTACTCAATACCGGCTTCCGGGTTGCGCTAGGGAGTTCAAAGATCGAGTGAAGATGTTGAATTCGCTACTTTTTGATCATAGACTGTTTACATCCGATCACAGTTATAAAATTGTCTATTCTCGGCCAGCCACAGGTAAGCGCAGATGAATCCACTTCGTGAAGGTTTGCAACGCCAGCGCGTACCGGAACCCTGCGCAATGGTGATCTTCGGCGCGTCCGGCGATTTGGCGCACCGCAAGCTCATCCCCGCGATCTACAGTCTGGCACACGAGGGCAGCCTGCCGCCGTACTTTGCGCTCGTCGCTGTAGCCGTCAGCGATTTCACCACCGAATCGTTCCGCGAGGACATGAAAAAAGCCGTCCAGGAGTTCTCCCGCCACAGGCCGGTCAACGAAGCCGTATGGAACAATCTCGCCGCCGGCATTCACTACATCAAGGGCGACTTCAAAGAAGATTCAACGTTCCAGCAACTCGGCGTGCTCTTGAAAAAAATCGACGTCGAGCGCGGCACTAAAGGCAACCGCCTTTTTTATCTCTCGACGAACCCCAGTCTCTTCGAAATCATCCCGGCACAACTCAAAGCCAACGGCTTGACGTCCGGTGTCGGCTGGCGGCGCATCGTCATCGAAAAACCATTTGGACGCGATCTTGCCACCGCGCAAAAGCTGAACGCGCATCTGCAAGCCATCTTCGGAGAATCCGAGATTTATCGAATTGATCACTATCTCGGCAAAGAAACGGTCCAGAATATTTTGGTGCTGCGTTTCGCGAACGGCTTATTCGAACCCATCTGGCGCAATCAATTCATCGATCACGTCCAGATCACCGTGGCCGAAACGCTCGGCGTGGGCAGCCGCGCCGGCTATTACGAAGAAGCTGGTGCCGTGCGCGACATGATGCAGAATCACATGATGCAACTGCTCGCGCTGATCGCGATGGAAACGCCAATCAGCCTCAAAGCCGAACAGATTCGCAATGAAAAAGTCAAGGTTCTCCAAGCGCTCCGCCCGATTCTCGCCAAGGACGTAAAGAGTTCGACCGTGCGCGGGCAATATTCGCGCGGCTACATGGACGGCGCGCCGGTGAAAGGCTATCGCGAAGAGACCAATGTGTCGCCGAAATCCGTGACGGAAACGTTCTCGTGCGTCAAGCTTTTCATTGACAGTTGGCGCTGGTCTGGAGTCCCATTTTATCTGCGCCACGGCAAGCGACTCGCCAAAAAAGGAACCGAGATCTCCATCTTCTTCAAGCGCTCGCCTGACATTCTGTTCAATGCAGCCGACAGCGAAACGCCGGTCGATCAAAACGTGCTGACAATCCGGGTGCAGCCGGACGAAGGCGTCTCGCTGCGCATGGAGGCGAAAGTTCCCGAACAACAGTTGCAGATTCAGTCCGTTAAGATGGATTTCCGCTTCGGCGGTTCGTCACCTGAAGCCTACGAACGATTGCTGCTCGATACGATGATTGGCGACGCTACGCTGTTCATCCGCCACGACGAAGCCGAGCAATCGTGGGCGTTCTTCGACCCCATTCTCGCCGCGTGGCGCGAAGACGGCGGACGCCCGCTTCCGCAGTACGCCGCAGGCACATGGGGTCCGAAGGAAGCCGAACAGCTCCTGACGAACGAAGCCCGGAAATGGAGGCGTTTGTAATGTCAGCGGAACCAGCAGCCATCACGATCTGGGGCGGTACGATTCAGTCCAGCGCCGACAGCGGCGTC
>JANXLS010000271.1 GCA_025355035.1 Planctomycetota bacterium
ATAAACTGAAGAATTGCTTGCGTCTTTCGGCCTGGCTCTTCGTTGAACGCTCAGTCAGAGATACACTCGTATATCTTCCTTCGCGTCCGCCTCGACCCTGGCCGAAATACGCGGCGGACGTCTTCAGTTTATTATTTTACAGGCCCTAAGCCGATCGCTGCTTTTAATGCGTCTTCCAAGGTCGGATGTTTGTAGTCGTAACCGGCTTGAGTCAGCCTCTCAGGTTTGACGCGTGTGCTTCCCAGCAATAGATCATTGGCCATTTCGCCGAAGACCAATCGCGCGGCGGAGGCGGGCATTGGGAGAATAGTCGGGCGCGAGAGGACTTTGCCGAGCGCTTTTGTAAAATCGTGATTCGTGACGGCGTTTCGCGCGACCAGGTTGACGGGGCCAGAGAGATTCGGATTGTTCAGCGCGAAGAGGATTGCGCCGACGACGTCGTCGAGCGCAATCCAGCTCATGTATTGCTTGCCATCGCCAATGACGCCGCCCACGCACAGTTTGAATGGCAGCAACATTTTGGCGAGCGCTCCGCCTTCGGCGCTCAAGATCACGCCGATGCGAAATCGCACCGTGCGGACGCCGGATTTTTCGAGCGGAACGCTGGCGGCTTCCCACTCGCGGCACACGTCCGGCAGAAAACCGTTGCCAACAGGGCTGAATTCGGTCAGTAATTCGTCGCCGCGATTGCCGTAGAAGCCGATAGCTGAGGCGCTGACGAAAACTTTCGGCGGGGCGGGCATTTTCAAGAGGGCGTCGCAGAGTGTTTTTGTGCCGAGGGTGCGGCTCTCGCGAATGGCTTTTTTCTTGGCGTCGGTCCAACGATCGGCGATGTTTTCGCCGGCGAGATGGACGACGGCTTCAATGCCTGTCAATGCATCCGGATCGAGTTTTCCTGCCAGCGGGTCCCATGTGACCTCGGAAGGTCCGGGGGTGCCGCGTGTCAAACGCGTGACCGTGTGATTCTGGGCTTTCAACGCTTCGCACAACGCCGTTCCGACCATCCCGCTTGCACCGCTGATTAAAACGTTCATGGATTCTGCTCCCTAACTCGCGTCGGTTCGTTGAGAAACGATTGTGTACGCGAAATTTTAGTACCGCAATTACGATGCCGGGGAGTGCGTGACTTCAGGATCTTCTTTTTTACTTTAATGCACAAAGGAATTTTCCATCAGGGGAGTTGAGTACGCCAGCCTTTAATCTACAAGAATAGATACCAAACCAGCACGTAAATTGGGAGCAGGATCGGCAGTGTGTATTTGAAGATGTAGGCGAAGAATCCGGGGGTTTCTGCTCCGGCGGAGTTGGCGATGGCTTTGACCATGAAATTGGGACCGTTGCCGATGTATGTGCAGGCTCCGAAGAAGACGGACCCCAGGGAAATGGCGCGGAGGAGTTGCGGTTGCTGCTGAGAAAATTGTTTGACGCCGGTGGGATTCATGGCGATGCCGTTGAGACCCATTGCGGCGCTGAGGAGATTCAAATAGGCGGGGGCATTGTCGAGGACGCTCGACAGCGATCCGGTTCCGAAATAGAAACCGGTGGGTGACTGGATTCCAAGACGAGCGGCGTTTTCAGCGAGATAGGCGAGTGCGGGCATCATCGTTGCGAAGATGCCGACGAAGAGCAGTGCGACTTCTTCGATTGGGCCGAAATGGAAATCGTTGTGTTTCAAAATGCGCGGATCGGAATGGCGAAAGGCGAACCCGGCGGCGGCGACCATCAGAATCGCTCCGCACGGCCAGGATGCGAATTTTGGAGAGACTGTGGCAACAAGGATTTGATCGAGGAAAACGCCGAGGAGGACAATGCCCAGGCAGGCGACGTTGCTCCAGCCGGCGATGACGATTTTGTTGGGATTGTGGTGATGCGTCGCGGGAGCGCGTCGCGTGTCCAACACGTAAAAGACGGCCAACAGCAGACCGTTGGCGACGAGCCACGGCGCCCAACAATGCAGGATTGTCCATTCAAACGGGACGCCGTTGATGTAGCCGAGGAACAAGGGCGGATCGCCGATTGGCGTTAGAGCTCCGGCGCAATTGCTGACGATGAAAATGAAGAGAACAACGTGGAAGGATTTCAAGCGGTCTTTGTTGATGCGCAGAAATGGGCGAATTAAAAGGACGGACGCGCCCGTCGTCCCGATGATATTCGCCAGAATGAGGCCGGACGCGAGAAGCAGTGTGTTGACGCGTGGATTTCCGCCGCCTGAGATGTCGACGAGAATTCCGCCCGATACGACGAACAGGCTGCCGACCATGGCGATGAATTTGAAATATTCGAGCGCGGTTTCGCCAAGCACGTTGCGACCGTGTTCGCCCAATTGTGTTGCATAAATTCCGGCGACGATGATCCCCATGCCGACGGAGATGTGGCCGAAAAAGCGTTCCCAAAATGGCTTGTTGACGAACGGCATGAAGGCGATCGCGGAGAGCAGCAACAGGAAGGGGATCGACCACCAGCCGGGAATAGAGTGCACCGTCGAAATTCTCCAGGTAACCAGCACTACTCTATCGGTGATTTGTTGAAATTCTCTTTCGAAACTTTCGAAGCCATTTTTCACGCGGAGTGAGGGGCGGCGCGGAGGCGCAAAGAACGATTCGGTACGCTTTAAATGAGTATTGCGTGCTTCTGTGTGCTTAAACTGATGATCTGGATTTCGAAGTTCTAAACGTGGAATTTTGATTTCAACCTCGTGTTAAATTAGGTTCTAAAACTGTGTTTGGTGATTTTTAATCATGATTCGTTAAGCTGTGGAGTTGTATTGTTGAATTTGAATCATTTTATGTTTGTGAATTGATTATTTTCGAGCAGTACCAGGCTCGGACATTGCTTTTTTGTAACTATTGACCATTAAAATATAAAAATCTCCTATGAAATGGGGCGTATGCCTCATTTATCGGCCTTATTTGGCACAAAGTTTGATTCACCTCAATTCGTGTTCAAAATCGCACATTATCGTTTAAATCGATAAATTCTGTGGACGCATGGAATTGTGTGATCGATTGTCAAAAATTGAGTTCTAGATCAATTATTCTATAAGGGGAGAGGAACATGAGTGAGCAAAAGGCCCCTACAGGGCCGAAACCAACGCTCGGACTAACGGGGTTGACGATTAACGCGATGGCGTTGATCGCTCCCGGAGCATTTTTGTGGTTGACGTACGCGATGCAATCGTTGTATGGAGCGCCAATGGCGGGCCAGGACATGTGGTTCGGAATCGTCGTCGCGCTGCTGCTGTGCTTTTCGACGGCCATTGCGTACGCTGAATTAAGTAAGCTTTACCCGGGTGCGGGATCATCTTACTTCTTCGCCGAGCAGGCATTTATGAACAAAACGACGCACTACAAGTTTGCGCGCGTCGCCAAATACATTACGGGCTGGGCGAGTCATTTGTATTATTGGGTTTATCCCGGCGTGATGGTCGGCGTGACGGCGCTGCTGGCGGGATATTTGATGGGACAATTCTTTCCGGCGACGTTTAGCGCCACGATTCCCAGCCCTCTGTTTATGATTATTTTCTGCATCATCTTCTCGTTTGGCGTTGCCTACATCGCTTTCCGCGGAGTGGTGGGAACGACGGGCGTGAACATGCTCATTAACATCGTTCAAATCACCGCCTTGTTAATCTTCTCGTTCATGGCGATCAGCTACCGCTTGAATCTTAAAGAAGGTAGCGTGGCGTGGACGATGGATCCGGACGGTTCACCGACGAATTTGGTTCTCGACACCTTTAAGGTGAACGGGGATGGCAAGGCGATTGATAAAGACGGCAAGCTGATAGAAGCGGAAGACGGAACGATTGCCGATGCCAATGTTGCGATGCTGGTTCATGTTGATGGAACGTCGAATGCGAAGGATGAAGCTGGCAAGTGGATACTTCGCAAGGACGACAAGGGCAAGGAAGATCCGGACTACTTCGAAACGTTCGCTGCAAACGATAAGGGCAATTTGATCGACAAAGAGGGCAAAGAAATTCCGAACAAGGATCTCGTTGTCGCCAAGGCAGACATGGCGAAGCTCGTTCAGCAGGAATCGGGCAAGTCGAAGAAGAACAAGGATGGATTCATTCCGACTTACGCAGTGGACAAAGACGGTAAACCGGTGCTGGACAAAGAAAAGAAGCAAGTGCCGGTGAATTTCACCGTCTCATATGCTGAAAAGGATTCAATCACGGAAGTGGACGTGCCGAAAGACGCGAACAAGCCGCACGCGGAAACCGAGAAGGTAAAAAAGTTCCAATATCATACCAAGGGCGCGTCAATCGTTCAGCCGCATGGATTCAGCTTCTCTTTCATCCAGGCGTGTATCGCGATTTTGATTCTTGTCGGCTTTGAGTCGGTTACTTCGATGGGTGAAGAAGCGGTCAATGCCAAGCGCGACATTCCCCGCGCGGTGCTGTTGTCGTTGGGAATCCAGGGTATCGTCTGCTACTTGATTCAATACTTCGCGGCGAACTACTTCCTGAATAGTGGTTACACGATGTTGAACGCAGCGGGATCGGCGGCTCCTGTCGGTGACATGATGCAGTTGGTGGGTGCGTACTTCTTCGGCAGTCCGGCGGCGGGACAGATGTTCATGCTGGTGATGGCGTTCACGGTGTTCCTGGCGTTGATCGGTACGACATTGTCCTGCTTGAGCACAGGCGCTCGCGTGACGTACGCGATGGGCCGTGACGAAGAAGTTCCGTCCCACTTTGGCTTGCTGCACGGCAAGAAACTCACGCCGCACACAGCGATCTGGACGTTGGCGGCGATCAGCGCGGTCATCGGAATCGTCTGTGTGTACGGAAACTTCTGGGGCGGTGCGGCTCAGAGTGACGACGCGATCAAACTTCTTCCGAAGGGCATCTGGTACAGCTTCGGTTTGTTCAAGAATGAAACGGCTGTTGCACTGCCGCAGACATTGCTGGTGATGACGCTGGTGAGCAACTTCGGGACGTTCCTGTTGTACATGCTGACGTGCTACACGGCGATCGTCGCGTTCCGTGATCACCATACGTTCAGCGGGTTCAAGCATGTGTTTGTTCCGATCTTCGGGTTGGTTGCGAATCTCGCCTGCATGATCTTCTATCTCGTCGGACCGTTCGTGGTCTCGGGGATGAGCTACAAAGAACCGTTCATTGCGCTGGGCTTCGCGGCAGTCTGGGGTATCTATGGCGGCTGGTATTTCATGAAGTCGAGCAAGGCGAAGAACAAGCCGGTATTGCTCGAAAAGCCGGTTGCGTCGATCGTGTAGTTCGTACGAGATCGTAGAATGACGTTAACTTTCATCCGGCCACTCTCGAAAAAACGGGAGTGGCCGGAGTCGTTGAAACTGCACATGTCATTTATTACTTTCAGGCCCTCCGAACTCAAACCGTCCCCCGCTCAAAAAAGGTTCGGCTTGAAACTGAACGCCAAGTAATTAGATTGTTTCGTCTGTCTGCTGATGGCAACAACTTTGATTCCTCTCCGCAACTGGTTTTTGACTCATGATGCGCATTTCCTCATTACTTCGTTGGATTTCGGTACTTTCGATTAGTGTCCTTCTGCTTGCGGGATCGCCGATCGTTGCCGCGGAGTCGAAGACGAAGACGCCCGTGACTTTGGGACCGCGGGAAACGCAGGATCCGGCGGGAACGGGTCTTTCGCTTGGGAAGGATTTTGGGCCGAATTACGACAACGCGGCCAAGCCGAACGAACCGACAATGAGTGAGGTCGCATCGCAAGCGACGCACACGCGGACGAATTTGAATGTGATCTGGACGTTGATCGCGGGAGCGCTGGTGTTTTTCATGCAGGCTGGCTTCGCGCTCGTCGAGACGGGATTCACGCGCCGCAAAAACGCAGGGCACACGATGCTGATGAACATGATGGTGTTTGCGATCGGGCTGATTGCGTTTTTTATCTGTGGATTCGCGATGATGTTTGGCGGGAAAGGGGCGCTGAACGCGTTTGGCGGGAGCACGATTCTGACTAGTTCTTTGAATATCAGCGGCTGGAATGTGCTGGGCACAAAAGGCTTTTTTCTCAGCGGCGTTTTTGATAGCCAGGTGTTGACACTGTTCTTTTTCCAGATGGTTTTCATGGATACGGCGGCGACGATACCGACTGGAGCGATGACAGAGCGACTGAAGTTCAGCGCGTTTGTCTGGATGTCATTTTTCCTGACGATGGTGACGTACCCGATCATCGGCAATTGGGTTTGGGGCGGCGGGTGGCTTTCACAGCTTGGCGAGAAATGGGGTTGGGGGCATGGCGCGCTGGATTTTTCGGGTTCTGGGGTGATTCACATGGTAGGCGGGATTACGGCGCTGGCGGGGGCGTACG
>JANXLS010000788.1 GCA_025355035.1 Planctomycetota bacterium
CGCAATGGCAAGACGCTGATGTCGGTCGATCAGCAACTCGCCAATTATCATGGCAGCAAAACGCGCTTTCCGTCGCTGGTGCTCGGCACAGTGCGTCAGACGGGATTCGGCGGGCCGTTCCCCATGACATTGTCTTGGAGCAAAAACCAGACGCCCATCACGCCTGAAGACCGCCCAGAAGTGCTCTTCGAAAAGCTCTTCGGCAGCGAAGACAACAACACCGTGGCGACGGCCAAACAGGCGATGGCGCAACGCGCCAGTTTGCTGGACTCCATCAAGGGGCAGGCAGCCGCGCTTCAGCGCCAAGTCGGTACGGCAGACCGTCAGCGACTGGAGCAATACTTCACCAGCATCCGTGATCTTGAAGAGCGCATCAAAGTTGAGGGCGAATGGATCGACCGCCCCAAGCCCAAAATTGCGCGCCCGGATTTCGGACAGGGCTCGCCGCGCACGCGCATCGCCGGGGACGGACGCGGTTATTCGGAATACACGCGCATGATGTTCGACATGATCGCGCTGGCTTTCCAAACCGACAGCACGCGCGCAGTCAGCCATATTCCGCGCACCGAAGGCGATGAAGCAAAGTGCTACACCTATCTTACCAAGAGCAAGTGGGATCTGCACACGATCACTCACAACGCTCAGGAGGATGATAAGATCGCGATGTGGCGGCAACTCGACTCTCTTTATTTGGCTGAGTGGGCGTATTTCCTGGGGAAGCTCAAGAGCGTCAAAGAAGGCGCGGGAACGCTGTTGGATAACACCATGGCCGCATGGGCCACGACCAACGGGGGACCGAATGCGCATGATTCGAAAATGCTCCCGTTGATTCTTTGCGGCGGCTCAGCGCTGGGCCTCAAGCATCAGGGCCATCTTATCAAAAAGGACATGCCGATCGCCAATGTCTGGCAGACGATGGTGAATAAAGTTGGCATGCCGTTGCCCGAAAACTTCCAGGGTGGCTTAGCAAAAGATTTGGTAAAGGAGTTGGTGTAAGATTCTCAGATACGAATCGTATTAGCTGGGTGTTCGTCGCCCGTCACTTGTTTGGTTTGAGGCGGCTTTCAGCACCCACGTTTTGCGTCAGGCATCCGCCCGCCCTTTCGCCGAGCCAATCGTTCCTTACCTGCTCGCTGCGCTACGGCTGGCGTCCTTAGATTTCCAGATTGCCAAGTCAATCGCCGGACCCCATGGGTAAGAACGATCTGGGACGGCCAGAAACGCCTTCCCGAGCGCTGCGGACCTCGCGGGTGCGCGATAGCGACGCGGCGAACAGCGCGGCTTTACTTCTTAGGCAGCGCCAAGGTGCCAGTCTTGCTGTCCTTTGACAGCGTGAAGTTGGCGGGTTGGTAGATGAAGTACGGGAAGCCATCGAAAAGCATGGCGACCTGGATGTGGCGCGAGCCCGTGGCGCCGGGCTTGATGTCTGTGAGCGTGGCGTCGATGCCGTCGTATAGGAAACCGGCCGCGATCAGGCCAGCTTTGGAATACGTCGCCGTGACGATGGCGTCTTCGCCGCCCTTGGTCAGCGTGCCTTTTTTGACACCCTTGTATTGAATCTTTAGAGTCTTCAACACGCCGGGGTTGCTCGTCGACGTGCCCTTGCCTTTGCCGTCGATGGTGGTGTTGACGATCACGGTGCTCAAGGAAATTGCGAAATCGTGGGTCTTGGTGATGTCGAAATCGGAGGGCAGCTTGATTGTGCCCACGTAGGTCACCGTATCGGCCTTCGAGCCATCGAAGACGAACTTGGCCTTCAAGGACTTGGTGACGGGGACCAAGCTGGGCGGTGTGCCCAGAATGCGCGCCCCCGTGTGGGGAGTAACGTGGATTTTTGGCGTCCCGGTTTCGGCGCCGCTGATGGGGACTGCGATCGCGGCGACTATCCTCCCGTTTCCCAAAAACGGTGTGTTCTGCACGGACACCCGATATATACTGTTGGTTGTGAAATGGTACGACGAAAGATACTGATTTAAATCCGACGGATCCCTAGTGTCAACAGGGTCCAAAAGTTGGGCGAATATTCCCCCATTAACGCTGGGGTCTTCAATGAGCAGTCCATCAATTCCTACCAAATAATCATTGTAAATGGTCCCGACATTAAACGCTACCGTTCCACCCGTGGTGCTCTTGACTTTAATTTCCACATTGGTGGTGTAGGAGATAATCGGCAGGCCTAGCAGCCCGTTGAAAAACCCGGTTTTACCGCGATCTTCTAGCAGCCCGACAAGCGCAACTATTTTCTTTAGCTGACGCGATTATCTGGCTCTCGATTTGTTTTAAAATCCAGTGCCAGACGTCCTGGCGCGTCCCAGCACCGA
>JANXLS010000332.1 GCA_025355035.1 Planctomycetota bacterium
AAGGCGCAGAAGATGGCCGAAGTCAATGACATCTTCAAAGCCGTCGCGAAAGCGAACAATTGCTGGGGCTACGACGAACAGGAACTCTTCGGCCGCATCGCTCGGGAAGGTACGCTGCACCACATCGAAAACATCCCGGAAGACATCAAGCGCACGTACGTCTGCGCCCACGACATCGCGCCGGATTGGCACGTGAAGATGCAGGCCGCATTCCAGAAGCACTGCGACAGTTCCATCAGCAAAACGACGAACTTCCCGAACAGCGCCACGCCCGACGACGTCCGCAAGATCTACGATCTCGCTTTCCAGACGGGTTGCAAAGGTGTGACCGTCTACCGCGACGGCTGCCGCAAGGGCCAGCCGATGGCGCTCGAGAAAAAGGAAGAAAAGAAAGAAGAGAAGAAGATCGAGCCGACGGTGATCGTGAAGGAAGTGATCAAGGAAGTCGTCAGCCACGTGGTGATCAAGCCCGTCAAAACGCCGACGATTCTCTCAGCCGTCCGCATCCGCCAGAACACGCCGTTCGGCCACATGCACTTGACGATCTCCGTCGATCCGCGCACGGAACGCGAATTGGAAGTCTTCGCGCAGCTCGGCAAAGCCGGCGATGTGGCCGCTAGCGACTTGGAAGCCATCTGCCGCATGGTCAGCTTGTTCCTGCGCAGCGGCGGTTCGATGGACCTGGTGATGGACCAGCTCGAAGGCATCGGCAGTCACTTGTCCGTCCCGACGAAAGACGGTCGCGTGATGAGCTTGGGCGACGGCCTCGGAAAAACGATTCGCAAGTACTGGCTTGCGAAAAAAGCCTACGGCCTGAAAGCGATCCTCTTGGGCGAAGTCGACATCGACGCCGCCCCCCATACTAACGGCAATGGCCACGCAAACGGCCACGCCGCCCTCGACGTCCACGGCAACATTGCTTTGGAACCGAAAGCGCAAATGAAAGGCACCGTCAAATCGCAAGTAAGCGAAGAGCACTTGAACAGCTTCAAATTAAAATGCCCCGACTGCGGCGCCGGAACGCTGGCGTTCATGGAAGGGTGCGTGAAATGCGGAGCGTGCGGGTATTCGAAGTGTTAAAGATGGGGATGTGAATTGAACGGGGGAGCAGACCGTAGCCGAAGTGGGCTTCGGTCTAGCTCCTTTTTTTGGGCTGACTCTGGTAGGTACTCCTACCAGTGAAGAATCGGGAACGGAAAGGCTTCTTGTTCCTTCGGAACCCTCCTCAACAAGTTGAGGAGGGGGGGCCGCTCTTTTGATCGCCGGCCGTCGACCGATTACAGCCCCTTTACGCGCACGGAAATCAGGAGCAGGCCGAAGCCGATGACCCAGGACCACAGGGCCACCTCCCCACTGACGTGGATGACGTTGAAATGCGCCAATAGCGCCACGATATAGAGGACCAACGCGATGAGAAATGTGTAGTGGTGCGGCGCGCTGCATTGAGTCCAATTTCTGTTCATGGAATACTCCTATGATGCGTTGACGGATCTGAAACTGCACGGGAATTCGCGTATGATACTCGAATTCCGGGACAGTGCGCTGACTTTCAACCCATTCGCCGAAGTCGGGTCCTTATTTCCCGCCCCACTTCCAATCCTTAATTTCCGGCATGTCGTCGCCGTGTTTTCGCACGTACGCCTTGTGTTCGAACAATTTGTCACGCAGGTATTGTTTCGCGTAAGCCGCTCGCGCGCCAAGCGCGGCGACGCGATCGATCACGTCTCCGGCCAGATGAAAGCGGTCGAGGTCGTTGAGCACCACCATGTCGAAGGGCGTCGTCGTCGTTCCTTCCTCCTTATAGCCGCGCACGTGGAGGTTCGCGTGATTCGTGCGGCGATACGTGAGGCGATGGATCAGCCACGGGTAGCCGTGGTAGGCGAAGACGATCGGCTTGTCTTTCGTGAATAGAATGTCGAAATCTCGATCGCTCAGTCCGTGAGGGTGTTCGCTCTGGGGTTGAAGCGTCATCAGATTTACGACGTTGACGACGCGGATTTTGAGTTCCGGGAATTGCTTCCGCAGAATGTCGACAGCGGCCAGCGTTTCGAGTGTTGGGACGTCACCGGCGCACGCCATGACAACATCGGGCTCTGATCCGGCATCGTTGCTGGCCCAATCCCAGATACCCAGTCCGGCAGTGCAGTGCTTCTCGGCTTGCTCTATGCTCAGCCATTGCAGCGCGGGTTGCTTGCCAGCGACGATCACGTTGACGTAGTTGCGGCTGCGCAGGCAGTGGTCGGTGACGGAGAGCAGCGTATTTGCGTCGGGCGGAAGATAGACGCGGACGATCTCGGCTTTCTTGTTGATGACGTGATCGATGAAACCGGGGTCCTGATGGCTGAAGCCGTTGTGGTCCTGCCGCCAGACGTGCGAGGTCAGCAGATAATTCAGCGAGGCGATCGGGCGACGCCACGGAATGTGACGCGTCACTTTGAGCCACTTCGCGTGTTGATTGAACATCGAATCGACGATGTGGATGAACGCTTCGTAACA
>JANXLS010000346.1 GCA_025355035.1 Planctomycetota bacterium
GCATTGCTCTCGGGGATTTCGTAGCGCGAAACGGCTTTCGCGCCGGGAGCGTTTGCGTCGGGCGGGACGATTTCTTTTGAAACCAAACGTCCACCGCTGTACTTCAACTGCAAGCGTTCGGACGTCGGCGTGTTGTCCGCGTTGTAGTAATGAGTCACGCTTCCGTTGCCATTGTCGACGACTTCGTCCGGCGCCCGGTGCATGGCTGTTCGCGCATTGTCGGGCGCTGTGTAGACGCCAATTTTGTTCGAACGCGCGACCAAATCGGCGTCCTGACCTTTGTATTTGATTTCTTTCTGAGCGGTTGATGAACCGCCCGCGCCGCTGAAGGACGTCTTCTTTTCGCTCCCGCAACCGGCGAGCACAATGGGCAGCGTGAGGACCAGCGCTGCGATTGAATGTGTCTTCCATCCACCATTCGACATGATTGAAATCCTCCTGAATGTGCGCGTTACTTGCGCGCAATTTTTGTTACTTCAAGCCGAGTGAATTTGAGTCTTTGCGATCGAGCTTGATTCCAAACTCGGTCGCATGGGCCGATAATGTTATCGACAACTTACCCTCTTTAGCTAAAGCAGGTTGTTTATAAAAAATGGCTCCTGTTTTCGCGTCCCAGAATTCGACCGAGTACATGCCATCGTTGACTCCGGTCAATTCCATCATCTGATCCTTCGGAAGCAACGTGCCTTTTCGCGTCTCCGGATTCTTTACCCATTCCGGGTTGCTGACGTAAAAACGCCCGCCTTGCGCATCCATGCTGCCGGAAACTTCGACGCCGAAATCGTACATTTTTTTGACCCATTGCCCATATCGGCCGCGGCGATCTTCTCCTGCGACGAATTTCTGAGCCGCCGCCATGACGGGATAGAGGTTGCGCGATTCGATGTACGTGTCCCACCACCACGGCATCGCCGCGCCGCAGGATGGCGAGCAGGCTGTGACCCACAGCGACGCCTGCAAGCGTGCGCCATCCTGATCGGGGATGTCGTCGCGCGATTCGGTTCCGCCGCCGAATTCGCCCATAAGCACCGGTTTCTGCATCGACTGAAACGGGCTGATGCGTTCGAACATCAGATTCGAAACGTCTTTTCCGTACGCGTGGATCTGCACCCAATCGATGCGCGAATCGGTCCACAGATCCTGCGGTGTGTCGCGCATCGTCGCGCTGACCGTGACCAGATGGCCGTGCGAATCGACGCCTTTCAGGTGACCAGCCATTTCGCGCGCCCAATGGATTGGGTCATCCTGCCACGTGAATTTCGCGAGATCGATTTCGTTCATCAATTCCCAGGACATGATCGCCGGAGACGCACCCCAGCGCGAAGAGGCGTAGGAGAGCAGTCGTTTGTATTGCTGCTTCGCGCGACCGTTCGTGAAGAAATCTTCCGCGCGCGCGCAGGGGCCGCCGTTGGCGACGTTGTACGGCGAGTCGCCCCAGTTGCCTTGATTCATTCCATGAAACGTGAAGCAGAAAATGAGGCGGATGCCTTTGGCTTCGGCGTCGTTGACGAGCGTATCGATCCGATCTGCGACGTCCAAATCGTAGCTGCCGGGCTCGGTTTTCCGCTCGAGGTTCAAACCCCAGGGGCAGAGCCAAATGCGCATCGTGTTCGCGCCGTAATCTTTCATGCGATCCATGTAGGGCAGCCAATCGCGCGTCCAGCAAACGTTCTGTCCGTACACATAAAACGGATCGCCGTTGGACAATTCGAACTGGTGTGGATCCCGTTTGGAAACTCGGACATTCCCGCCCCAACGTCCCGGCGTGTTCGGATCTTTTCGTTCGGGAATGACCGTCAGTTTACGCTCTTCCGAACGCGTTTCGCCCGCTGAATTCCGAACGTAAATCTGAAGCGTGTATTGCCCGGTTTCGACTGGCGTGAAACGCAGTCCCCATACGGGCAAACGGCGCGTGGACAATTGGCGCATTTCGGCAACCTGCTCGATTTGCTTTTTCAGTTCGGCTTCTTTGACTGGATCTTTCGGCTCTTCTTTTTCAGCGTCTTTTTTCTCGGCGTCCTTCTTTGCGCCCGCTTTGCCGCCTCGCTTCTTTTTCTTCGGCGCGTCTGCGTCGGGTTTGTTCAGTAAATCGATCGGTCCCCACAACGGTGCA
>JANXLS010000409.1 GCA_025355035.1 Planctomycetota bacterium
TGTTACCGACGTTCGCCCGCATCCGCATCAGTGTTTCAAAATGCGCGCGCGCACCCGATTCTTTGCGCGCGTCATCGTTGATTTCATGCAATCGTTCGCGAATTGACGAAACAATATCCGTTCCAACCGTAATCGCATTCCGTGCCGCATGGACATACGAGCGCATCGCCAATTCCAGCCAATCCGCCCCATCGAACATAGCCGTGCGTGACGCATACAAATACGCGCCCACGCGCGTGAAATCATCGTCCAGCCGAATCCGTTTCAATTTCTCGACATTTTTCGACGCCACTGCCTTTTCTTCGAGGTAGCGTCGCGTCACCGTCTGCGCCAAGCGGTGCACGCCGGTTGCCGCGCGGTAAAATTCCTTCAGCAGCACGTCGACCGGACGCAATTCGTCCGCCGCTTCGTAACCCAGATCCGTCGCTACGGCTTGCTGCATTTGAAAATCGAGAACATCCTGTTTTCGTCCGCACAAACAATGCAGCGACACGCGCAACGTCAGCAACCGTTCGTATCCCGCGCTCGCGTCCTCGATGCTTGCCGCGGAAACGAGCGGCCTGTCCTTTAATCGGGGAAGATGCCCCGACAATCGACTCGCTAAATCGATCCACACCGCAAGCTGGTAGTCGCGCAATGCTCCCGGGCTGTCTTTAATGTTCGGCTGCGTTCGATAAACCGATTGCCCGGCCCAGCGCTCGATCGCTTCCTGGAATTTCGCTTCAACGAATCGCCGCCCAAAGCGTTTGAAGAACGCGGGCATTTCGTCGTTGCAAAACGAATCAGAGAATTTGCGGTCGCCTGAAACAAAACGCGATTCCAAAAGCGACGTTGCCGTTTCCAGCGTCGCGTCGTCGGAGTCTTCCATCCGGATCGCGCAATCTTCCGGACATCGTACCGAATGCCCGATCTGTAATCCGCAATCCCACATCGGATGTAAAATACTGGCGACAAGCGTGTCGAGCTGTTCATCGTTCACGTGGTCACGATGCAGCAGCATCATGTCGATGTCGGAATACGGAGCAAGCTCCTTGCGCCCGTAGCTTCCCAGCGCGACGATCGCAAATCCATCGCCATTCGCCGCCAACCCCGCGCGATTCAACGCAAATTTCAGCAGCAACTGCAACATCCGGTCAGCGTATCCCGACAACAATTCCCCTGCCGCGCGTCCGCCCACCGCACGATTGACTTCAGCGGCATTCGCCCGCGCCGTTTTCCATGCCGCTTTCAACGCGCCCGTGACCGTCATCCCCGGAACGCCGCCGTTTAAATTATTCAGCGCTACCTCGACGGGCTCAAACAAGATCAAAGCGCTTTCCACGTGTGCCGACGGGGGCGTCTTGGGTGTATTCATGAATGTAGTTTAGTAAAATGATCGCGATCTTCAACGCCAGCAATTTTCATCGTTCCCGGAATTTTGCGCGTCGAAGCGACTTTGAAGGATACAATAAAGGATGTGAGATCATCATGCGGTGCAGTGTGTGTTGATTGCCGCGTTCACGATGCCAAGGCTCTTCAAGGAGTGTTTTTATGAATCGTATTAAGTGCGCAGGATTCAGTGTACTGGTGGTCATCATCGCGGGGTTCCGTCTCGCAGCCGGCGAAACAAAGCTGCCTGAGAACGCGATGCTCGACGGTAAAGCGTTGGCGGTCATTCGCTCCTCGATCGATTTCCTCAAGAGCACCACCACGTATTCAACGACGCTGACGAACAAATCGACGTTGGAAGGCGGTCCCGGCAAGAAACAGGAATCCAACGGCAAGTATGAGATCTCCGTCGAACGCCCCAACAAACTCGCGATGATCATCAAGGACGGCGACCTTCGCTGTTCGATTATTTCGGATGGCAAGGCGCTTTGTACCGTTGCCCCTAAATTAAAAGTCTACACTCAACGCGACGCTCCGAAGACGCTGGAAGAACTCTTCGACATCGACGAAATGAACGGCCTTGTCATGGGCGATTTGAGCGACCTGCTGTTCCTCAATAATTTCGCCAAGACTAATGCCTTTGAAATGATCATGGATGGAGTCCTCGATTTGCGCATCGCCGGCGTCGAAACGCTGGATGGCAATACAAAAGTCGACCACCTTCATTTCATTGAAAAAGAACTCGAATGGGACATGTGGATTCAGCAGGGTCCCCAACCTCTGCTCCGCAAGATCATTATCGTTCGTGAGGGTATGGCGAAGGACGAAAGCGGACCGGTCAAAGTCAAGAAAACGGTCGTCTCGCAATTCGACAATTGGAAGGTCAACGGCGAACTCCCGAAGGAGCGCTTCGTCTACACGCCGCCGTCGGAAGTAAAACGCGTCCCAACATTTCTTGAACACCCGGAAGATGCCAAGAAACCCTACGACCCGATGTTGCTCGGGCAAACTGCACCGCAGTTCGTCGCGAAACTCTTGATGGGCGGAACGCTTGACCTGTCCCAGCACAAAGACAAAAATGTCGTGCTGCTCGATTTCTGGGCAACGTGGTGTGGACCCTGTCGCAAGGCGCAGCCGATCGTCTCGGAAGTCTGTGCTGGTTTCAAAGGCAAGGAACTCGCTTCATACGCCGTCAACTTGAAGGAAACAAGCGACAAGATCAAGGAGTTCCAAACCGCCACGCCGACGCTCACGCTTCCGATTGTCCTCGATGAAGAAGGGAAAATCGCCGAAGCCTACCGCGTCCAACCTATTCCCATGACCGTGCTCATCGGAAAAAGCGGTGTTGTCGAAGCCGTTTATTTGGGACTGCCCAACAATTTGGAAGCCTTCAAAACGAATTTGAAAGCTCAAATTGAGACGTTGCTCGCTGGTGGGACATTGCTGAAAAAGGAAGGCGAAGCCAAGAAATAAACCGAACGAGGAGTGGCTGCTTTCGAGCCGTCGCTCTTTTTTCAAGGATCATCAAGAGGCTCACCACCGTTAGAGCGTTTTTCAAATGGATGGAGACAAAGATGCGCCGCGCCGGGCAAGCGGGACGAGGAAGACGAGCGAAAAGTATTTGGAGACTACGTTAAGCGAGTCTTACGAAGTACCGCGCAGCCCGCCGCAAGCAGATTTGTATTCAGACATTTGAAAACCGCTCAAATAGTAGGCGGACGGGAACGTCATCCCCCCACAATTATTTCGGCCAGCCTTTCAAGAAGCGAACAGACGCGGGCGAGGTCAACATTTTTTCCAGAACTTCGCGTGACGCTCGGCCG
>JANXLS010000459.1 GCA_025355035.1 Planctomycetota bacterium
TCTTCAACACCATGCCGTCGGGAAGCGGAATGGTGTCGTTCACGGTCAATGTCACAGACGGCGCGGGGGCTACGCTCACCAAGAATTACACAATCACCATTAATCCCGCGTTGACGGCAACGCCCTCCACGCTGCCCAACGGCGATAAACTCGTGATGTATAACCAGACGATCACCATCGCAAATGGGACGCCGGCTTACACCACCACGATAAGCGGATTCAGCGCCGGGACTACAGGACTCGGTGCGCCTATGGTCAATGGGGCCAATACGGTCGTCACATTCTCCGGAACGCCAACGGGAACCGGCACGGCAACGTTCACGGTCAATGTCACGGATTCGATCATGGGCATGCTGTCGCAGTTCTATTCGGTGACGATCAATCCGAAGCCCAGCTTCTCGCCGAGCGCAGGTGCCCTCCCAGCGACGGATGTCGGTGCGGTTTACACGCAGGCCATTACGGCCAGCCTCGGGACCACTCCGTATACGAATCTCACGGTCAGCAACTTCGTTTCCGGCAATACGGGGCTGGTCGCTCCGACGGCGGATCAGGTTACTGGAAAAGTTACGTTCAACAGCACGGCTGTAGCCTCCGGAACAGCGACATTCAATTTGAGCGTCACCGATTCAGCGGGCGGCACGACGACGGGCAGTTACTCCGTGGTGGTCAATCCGGCGCTGACGTTAAACCCGCCCGGACCCTCCATGCCTTCGACGGATGTGGGTGTGACTTACACGCAGACGATCAACGTCGCGAACGGAACGACGAACTATACGGCGTTAAGCGTTTCGAATTTCAATCCCGGAACAACGGGGCTAACCGCGCCGACGGCGACGGCCGTTCCGTCGAACACGGGTACGATTTCGTTCAACAGCGCGTCCACGGCAACGGGAACGGCGACGTTTGACGTGAGTGTCACGGACATGGCTGGCATCACGAAGACCCAGAGTTACACGGTGCTCGTGAATCCGGCGCTGACGATGGCACCGGCGACTCTTGTCGGCGGCGACGTGGGCGTTCCATACACACAGGTCATCAATGTGAATCCGGGAACACTGCCCTATCAGTCGCTGGTGTTCAGCACGCCGTTCAGCGCGAATGGGACAGGGCTGTCGGCTCCGACGCTGAACCAGGCAAACGGGACCATAACGTTCAATAGCACGCCGACGGCGGTGGGAACCGGACCGGCGACGTTTGCTATTACCGTGACGGATGCAGGAGGCGGCTCGTTGACCCGGAGCTACTCGGTGATCATCAGTCCGGCGCTGACGATGTTGCCGACCAAACTGAATGGTTTGGCAGTCGGCATTGCGACAAATCAGACGATCACGGTGAATCCCGGAACAACGCCTTACTCGTCGCTCGGCATCTCTAATTTCATTTCGTCAACCGGACTGCAGCAGTCGGATTTGACCGTTGACAAGATCGCGGGGACGGTGAAGCTCAGCGGGACGCCGGTGAATCCGGGGACCGTCACGTTTACGGTCGATGTCGTGGATGCGGCCAATGGCGTATTGCATCAGAATTATTCCCTCTCGGTCTTCAAGTTCAGCCCGACGTTCAGCGGTCTGACGGTCGGCGCGGCACCGAATCAAACTCAGTTCATCACCGGAGGCGTGCCGCCTTACAGTTCCGTTAATGTGTCGCTCTTCAACAGCGGGGGAACGGGTTTGAGCACGTTGAACGTCGCGATTGATGCGACGGCAGGAACGGTGAAGCTGAACAATACGGCCCTGAACGCACCGCCTGTCCCCACGGCTGCGGGAACGATGACGTTTAACATTACAGTCACGGACTCGGCGGGCGCACAGTTCACGATTGCGGAATCGGTGACGGTCAATCCGCCGCTGATCATCACGCCGTCGGCTGCCACGGGCTTGAGCACCGCGACGAAGAACGTTAATACGAATCAGATCTTGACTGTTTCAGGTGGAACGCCCTCGAGCGTCAACGCCGGCATCCCTGTTTATCCCAGCATCACCGCGACGAACCTCGTTCAACCTGGCACCGGGCTGTCGATCAGCGTCATGAACAACACCGTCGTACTTTCCGGAACACCCTCGACTTTCGGAACGGCGACGTTCGACGTGACAGCGACGGACGCGGCAGGCGGAACATTGACTCCGACGACGCAGCATTACACCCTCACGATCAACGACACATTGAAGATTAGTCCGACCGTATTGCCGGCATCCACAGCGGGGAAGTCATACGCCGCAAGTGCAACCGTGACAGGCGGGACGACTCCTTATAAGAACGTCGTTATTTCCTCGCCGACCGGAACCCAAGCGGCGAATTTCACACCGAGCTTCAATGCTGGCGTCTTGAGTGTCACCGGCAATCCAAGTGCGGCTGGATCTGTGTCATTCACGCTCAGCCTGACGGACAATGTTGGCGTTCCGCTGACGCAAAATTATACGATAGCGGTCAACGCGGCGATCAGTATTTCGCCGAACGCGCCGGTGGTCAGCAACGCTGTTGTTCTCCCAGCAGCGACAGCAGGAACGTCTTTCACGCGAACGCTCACGGTAACGAGCGGCACGACGCCGTACACGACGTTTGCCGTGAACGGTTTCACCCCAGGCACGACGGGCTTAACCAACGCAAACGTCACTCCGAACGCGGGTGCTGGGACGATTGTTCTGAGCGGCACGGCGACAGCAACGGGCGACGCCACCTTTACGGTGAATGTCACCGATACCGCGGGCGCGACGCTGGCGCAGAATTATTCAATACACATCAATCCGGCGATTTCGTTCTCGGCGGCGTTTGCTCAGACAACCGTTGGCGTTTTTTACTCCCCCACGGTCACGGCCAGCAATGGAACTGGCGCAATCACGCTCGCCTACAGCATCACGAGCGGGTCGCTGGCGACGGGTTTGAGCATCGCACCTCCGACAGGCACAGCGAATCCGATCACGGTCAGCGGTACGCCGACGGTAGCGGTCAATTCGATGCTTCAAGTCGTTGCGACGGACACCGTCGGAGCCACGAGTACACAGAATTTCCTGATCATCGTCAATCCAGCTCTCGTGATTAACCCAGCTGTTTTGCCGGGTGCGGATGCGCTCGTCGCATACTCGGCCAGTCCCGTCACGATCTCCAACGGAACGCCGCCGTACACAATCGTTGTCAATCCGTTCACCCCGAACGGGACGAACCTGATCAACACCATTAATAGCAACAATACAGTCAACGCAAACGTGGTCATCAGTGGAACGCCGCCATCGAATTCGGTCGGAAATTTCACCACGTTTACGGTCGGCGTGACGGACGCGGCGGGCGCATCGGTCACGCGAGATTACGCGATTGGCGTGTCTGCAAAGCCGAGCATCGCTCCCTTGACTCTTCCGAACACGACCGCGGGACTCGTCTACAACAAGACGATCACCGTCAGCAATGGCACGAAGCCGTTCACAACGTTCGCAGTGAACAATTTCAATGCCGGGACGACGGGGCTCGTTCAGGCCGGATTCATCACGACCAACGGCGCGCTGGGAACGGTGACGTTGAATGGCACACCCGCTACGGCCGGAACTTTCTCGTTTGATTTGAACGTCACCGATACGGCGGGGGGAACGGCATCCCAGACGTTCTCGGTTGTTGTTCACCCAGCCGTCCAGATCACAACTGTTTCACTACCGCCGTGGACGGTCAGCCAGGTCAGCAACACCACGAACTACAGTCAGACGATCGCGGCAACCGGAGGAACGGCAGCCAACGGCAGTCTCGGTGGCGTAACGTTCGCGGTCACGTCGAGTGTGTTGCCGACGGGTTTATCCCTTAATTCCACGACGGGAGCAATCACCGGAAGTCCAACGGGATTTGGGACGTTTAATTTCACGATCACAGCATCCGACGCGCTTGTACCTGCATCGACGAACGCGAAAAGTTTCTCCATCCTGATCAATCCGGCTGTGACGTTCACGCCCACAACTTTACCGCCGGGCGATGTTGGAACTGTATACGGACCGACGAATTTGGTCACCGTCACGAGCGGGACACCGCCGTACACGACGTTTACGGTATCGGCGTTGACGGGAACAACCGGACTGTCGATGACGCCGGACTTGGTCAATCACAAGGTACAGTTGTCTGGTACTCCGACAGCAAGCGGGACGGCAACGTTCTCGATCACGACCGTCGATTCCGGCGGCGAATCGGTGACGCAGCCCTATTCGATCACCGTCAACCCGGCACTGACCATCGTTCCGACGTTCCTCAACGGAGCCAAGGTTTTGACGGCGACGACGCAGGTCATCACGATCGGCAATGGCAGTCCAGCGTACATTCTCGGCGTATCCAACGTGGGCAATACGTCGGGCAACACGGGTTTCACCAACTCGAACACGAATTTAAAAATCGGTGTCCCGACTGCTAACGCGCTGACTGTCACCGGAACGCCGACAGGTCCGGGCGTCTTCAGCTTTACCGTCAACGCCAGCGACGCGGCGGGCGGCACGCTCAATCAGGTTTACAATCTCTCCGTCTTCAATTTCTCACCCAACGCGTTCTCTGCGCTGACGGTCGGCAAATCGACGCCTCAAGGTATGACGATAACGGGCGGCGTCAAGCCCTACAGTGTCGTTTCGGTCTCGGCGGTGAATTCTGTCGGCACCGATTTGACCGCGACGAATTTCACAGTTGATGCGAACCTCGGAACAGTCAGCTTCAACGGAACTCCAACGCTGCCGGGCACTGTCACCTTTAACGTCACAGTCATCGATAACATTGGAAATTCGTTCACCACAGCCAATGTGTTGACGGTCAACCCACCGCCGGCATGGACGCCCGCGGGTCCAACCGCACCCGCCGCGGATGTGGGAGTTCCTTATACAAAAGTCTTTACGGTCACAGGCGGCACAAAGCCCTTCACGATTTTGACGCCTACGTCGCCGACGACATTCAGTGCAGGCGCAACGGGTCTGACGGCTCCGATTGTCGATCAAGCCGCCGGGACGATTACATTCAACTCGACGCCAACAGCTTCCGGAACCGTGACGTTTACGGCCAACGTTTCCGACGCGAATTCGGCATCCGCGGTTGTGAATTATTCCATCCCGGTCAATCTGGCTCCCACCATCGCACCGACTGTTCTCGTCGCCGCCACCGCTGGAACGGCGAAGTCTCAAACCCTCACGATCAGCAACGGAACGAAGCCGTACACCGCATTGAATGTGATCAACTTTGCGCCAAGCACCACGGGCCTGACCAACGGTTCGTTTGTTCTCGATCAGGTCAACGGAACCGTGCAGGTCAACACGACCAACGCAACAACTGCCGGCACGGCGACGTTCACCGTCACGTTGTCCGACACCGCTGGCGGTTCGCTCTCGCAAAACTATTCGCTGGTTGTCAATCCGCCCGTCGCGATCACCACCGGCACACTCTCGAATTGGACGGTCAACAAAAGCGGTTACAACAGTGCGGTTGTCGCAACAGGCGGAACGGGGGCGCTCACGTATTCGGTGGGTGCCGGTTTACCAACAGGGCTCTCCTTAAGCGCATCCACCGGCATCATCACCGGAATGCCAACCGTCGCGGGGGGGCCGTCCTCCTTCGTCATTACAGCAACCGACACGAATGGTTCATTCGATTCACACACGTACTTCGTGACGATCAACCCGGCAGTGCAGATCACGACGGCTTCGTTGCCGCCGTGGACGAATAATTTTACGGCATACAATCAGACTCTTACGACGACGGGCGGCACAGGTTCGTTGACGTTCACGACTAACAACGCAGCGCTTCCGCCGGGAATTTCACTGAGTACTGCTGGCGTGTTCAGCGGCACTCCGACGAGCGCGGGAACCTATTCCTTCACCGTCACGGCGACGGATTCGGTTGGCGCAACGGGCACGAAGACTTTGACAATCATTGTGAATGCCGCCGTCTCAATTTCAACCGCTTCAGTCCCCGCATGGACGAAAGGTTTCGCGACGTACAATCAAACGCTCGCAGCAACGGGCGGGACCGGCGCTTTGACGTTCACGACGAACAACGCGACTCTTCCGCCCGGCATTACGCTGAGTACCTCGGGCGTATTGAGTGGCACTCCTTCGAGCGCTGGTAGCTTTACCTTCGTGGTTACGGCGACCGACACGATCAGTGCGACGGGTACCAAGAGTTTCACGCTAGTGGTCAATTCTTCGATTTCGATTTCAACAGTTTCGTTACCGGCTTGGACGCGAAATTTGGCGGGATACAACCAGAGCGTTGCGGCGACAGGCGGCACGGGATCGTTGACGTTCAGCGTCCCAACGAACAGCCTTCCTCCGGGCATTTCGTTGAGCGGAGCAGGCGCGTTGACGGGCAACCCGACGACAGCCGGAACCTTCCCGTTCACTATCACGGCGACGGATTCAATCGGCGCGACCGGGACGCAGAATCTCACCATTGTTATCAATCCTGTGGTTTCCATCACGACCGCTTCGTTGCCGCCGTGGACGAATACGTTCCCGACCTACAATCAGACAATCACATCGACGGGCGGAACCGGCAGCATCACGTTTAGCACGACGAGCAATTTGCTGCCTCCGGGCATTTCATTGAGCGGCGCGGGCGTGTTGAGCGGAACTCCGACAACCGCCGGGACGTACACCTTTACGGTCATAGCCACCGATTCCGTCGGCGCGACGGGAACCAAAAATCTGCAGATCATCATCAATCCGTTCGTAGTCATCACGTCATCGGCAACGTTGCAGGCGTGGACGAAAAATCTCGTGGGTTACAATCAGACGATCGTTGCGACCGGCGGAACCGGCACCGTTACGTTCAGCACGGTCCCGGCCAATTTGCCGCCCGGATTGACGTTGAGCACCGCGGGTGTGCTGAGCGGAACGCCGACGACTTCCGGTAATTATTCCTTCGACGTCACCGCGACGGATTCGATCGGAGACAGTGACGTCGTGACGTTCAGCGTCGTGGTCAACCCAGTGGTTTCCATTACGACAGCCTCCCTGCCCCCTTGGACCAAGAACCTCGCGAACTACAGTCAGTCAATCACCGCAACGGGCGGTACGGGCACGAAGACATTTAGTGCCCCATCGATCAATCTACCCACGGGCTTGACGCTGAGCAGTGCAGGCGTGTTGAGCGGAACACCGACCGCTTCCGGAAGCTTCACG